>CAYLZU010000076.1:0-11765 GCA_964388005.1 uncultured Burkholderiaceae bacterium | reverse complement strand
CACTAGCTGCGCACTTCAATCGCCCTGAGCGCTAGCTGCCGATGTGCGCCTTCCGCTGAAGGGTCTGCAACAGATGCCCGCGTGCAGTTTCGACCGGCTGCTTCAGGGCGGCGAGATCGGGACAGCGGCTGTCGGTTCAGGGTCGTGAAGAGGCTTGCAACTTGCCATTCGAAAGAAGACACCCGGGCGCGCCGACCTGGCTCTCACGCGATTGCTTCGCTTTTTGGTCGATCCGGGGCAAGGCTCCCGTTCTTGCAGGGGATCTCTGCGCAGGTCGCTCGATCAGTACACAACAGAGTGGCGCACTAGCCGTCCTCGCCGACGGTGCCGAACTCCACCGGCGTGCGGGCGTAGAACACCCGCGCGTGGTGCGCCCGCAGGTGGGCGAACAGCCTCTCGGTTTCCTCGACGCTGGCCACCATCGTCACCTCGACCGGCTGATCGGCCAGTTCGAAGAAGCGCGCCGAGTGGATGCGCCGGTGATGGCCGAAGCCCTCGGCGCCGAGCACGGCCGTGGCGCCGCGCACGCCGAGGGCGCGGGCGCTTTCGATCAGCCAGTCGGCCATCGGCCGTCCGTCCTGGCAATGGTCGTGCTGGGTGAAGAACGTGATCTGGTAGCCCTTCATCGATGGCTCCTCATGCGCCGCGCAGCCAGCCGAAGGTGGCGATCCCGAGCACCGTGCAGGCGAGCGATCCCGCCAGGTGCAGGGCGACGATCGCCGCTGCCGAGGCCAGGTCGCCGCGCTGCGCCGCGGTCACGACCTCGAGCGAGAAGGTGGAAAAGGTCGTCAGCCCGCCGAGAAAGCCGGTGACGACGAGCAGCCGGACCTCGGGCGCCAGCAGCGGGCTGGCGGCAAAGACGGCGAAGGCGGCGCCGATCAGGTAGCCGCCGATCAGGTTCGCGGCCAGCGTGCCGAGCGGCACCGCAGGCCACAGAGGGTTGAGCCAGGTGCCGAGCAGCCAGCGCAGCAGCGCGCCGGCCGAGGCGCCGGCGCAGATCGAGGTGACGCTGAGCAGCATTCGGTGATCCTTTCGATCGATCGTTGGCGCGGCGAGCCTGCTTCAGTCGAACCGCACGCCATGGGACTGCGATCTCAGCCGGGGATCGCGCGACTCGACCAGCACCGGCGCGCCGGCCAGCAGTTCGTCGCAGCGCGCCAGCGTCTCGTCCTGAAGCCGCCGCATCGCCTCGCGGGTGAAGAACGTCAGATGCGGCGTGAGAATCACGTTGTCCATGGCGAAGAGTTCGGCGAGCGGGTGGCCGGCGAGCGCCAGCGGCTCTTGCGAGAAGACGTCGAGCCCGGCGCCGCCGAGCCGGCCGGCGCCGAGCGCGGCGAGCAGCGCCTGTTCGTCGACGATGGCGCCGCGGGAGACGTTGATCAGCAGCGCGCCCGGCTTCATCGCCGAGAATTCCGGCGCGCCGATCAGCCCGCGCGTGGACTCGTTCAGCACGCAGTGGATCGAGACGACGTCGCATTCGGCGAGCATCGCGTGCAGGTCGCCGCGCCAGTGCACGCCGGCTGCCCTCATCGCCTCGGCCGGGACGTGCGGATCGAAGCCGAGCACGCGCAGGTCGAAGCCCGCGGCCATCCTCGCCATGCTGCGGCCGATGCGGCCGACGCCGACCAGGCCGAGGGTCTTGCCGGCGACGTCGCTCGCCAGCCACGGCGCGCCCGGCCACAGCCAGCCGTCGCGGCGCATGGCGACGTGCATCGGCGCCAGCTTCTTCGCCAGCGCCAGCAGCAGCGTGAACGCGCCTTCGGCCACCGTGCGCTCGGCGTACCCGGGCACGTTGACGACCGGAATGCGCCGCGCCCTGGCGGCTTCGATGTCGATCGCGTCGATGCCGACGCCGTACTTGACGATGCCGCGCAGCCGCGCGGTCCCTTCGATCACGCGCCGCGTGACCGGCGTGTAGCACATCAGCAGCAGGTCGGCGTCGGCGGCCTCGCGCGCGAGATCGTCCTCGCCGATGCCGTCGGGCAGCAGCACCAGTTCCAGGCCGCGGGCGCGCAACCCCGCGTCGAGGTGCGGGCATTCCAGCTCGCGGTCGGTGCGCACCGCCTTCATCGGCCGGTTCAAGCGCGCGCCTGCCCGGCCAGGCACTCGTCGAGGATGTCGAGCGCGGCGTCCATCTGCTCGCGCGTGGTGACCAGCGGCGGCGTCAGCGTCAGCACGTTGCCCATCGTGGTCTTGAACGACAGCCCCTTCGACAGCGCCCGGTACAGGATCCGCTCGGCGGCCTCGAACGCCGGTGCCTTCGAGTCGCGGTCGCGCACCAGTTCGATGCCGAGTAGCAGGCCGCGGCCGCGCACGTCGCCGATCAGCGCATGGCGGCGCTTCATTTCCCGCAGCCGCGCCAGCGCATGGTCGCCGACGCGGGCGGCGTTCTCGACCAGGCCCTCGCGTTCGATCACCTCGAGCGTGGCCAGCGCCGCGCGCGCGGTAACCGGGTTCTTCTCGTGCGTGTAGTGGCCGTAGGCGTATTCGCCGGCGACGTCCAGCGTCGGCGGCGCACCGGCGGGCGCGCCGGGCAGCGGCTCGCAGCGGGCGATGCAGGCGGCGATGGGCAGGACGCCGCCGCCGAGCGCCTTGCCGAGCACGACGATGTCGGGCGCCGCGGCGTCGTGTTCGGCGGCGAAGTAGCGGCCGGTCTTGCCGAGCCCGGTCGGGATCTCGTCGAACACCAGCAGCGTGCCGTGCGCATGGCAGGCCTCGCGCACCGCCTGCCAGTAGCCCGGCGGCGGGACGAAGGGCACGGCGCGCGCCGGCTCGGCGATCACCGCCGCCACGTCGCCTTCGCGCTCGAGCACGTAGCGGACCATCGCCGCGCAGGCGAGCTTGCAGCGGCCCAGCATTGGCTGGCCATCGGCATCGACCTCGTGGCCGTAGGCGCAGCGATAGCAGCCGAACGGCGCCACGTGTTCGGTGCCCGCGAGCAGCGGGCCGATGCGCCCGGAGCGGAACAGCGCCTCGCCGCCGACGCTGGAGGCGCCGAGCCCGGCGCCGTGGAAGGCATCCCAGAAGCTCAGCGTCTTGAAGCGGCCGGTGGCGGCGCGGGCGAGCTTGATCGCCACTTCGACCGCGTCGCTGCCGCCGGTGGTGAACAGCACCTTGCCGGCGGCACCGGTCAGTGACCTGAACTTCGCCGCCAGCGCCTCGGCCAGTTCGACCGCCGCCTCGCTGGCGTAGCGGCGCGGCGCGAACGACAGTTCGTCGAGTTGCTGCCTGATCGCCGCGAGCACGTGCGGATGCGCGTAGCCGACGTGATGGACGTTGTTGCCGTGGAAGTCCATGTAGCGCCTTCCGGCCAGGTCCTCGATCCAGATGCCCTCGGCGCGCCGGATCGCGTTCAGGCACGGCGTCGATACCGACTGGTGCAGGAACGCGGCGGCATCGCGCGCCAGCAGCGCGCGCGTGGCGGCATCGAGATGCTCCGCCTGCCAGCGGGCGCGGCGCGACGACAGGTTGACGTCGCCTTCGGACTGGGCGGGCGCGGCGGCGGGCGGAAGCGTCATGCGCGGGTTCGGGACCGAGGCCGGGAACCGGCGAATTGTGCACGCCCGCGCCTGCGGACGTCGCGCTCGACGAGCGAGGGGCGATTCGGTACGGTTGCCGCCATGCCCGCCAACCTCTCGCCGGAGTACAAGGCCGCCGAGGCCGCCTTCCGCGCCACCCGCGAGCCGCGCGATCGGTTGCACTGGCTGCGCGAGATGCTGCGCACGATCCCCAAGCACAAGGGCACCGAGCACCTGCAGGCCGACATCAAGGCGCGGATCAAGGACCTGGTCGAGCAGCTCGAGTCGGGAAAGAAGGGCGGCGGCCACGGCGGCCCGGCGCTGGTGGTCCGCCCCGAAGGCGCGGCGCAGATCGCGCTCCTCGGGCCGCCGAATGCCGGCAAGTCGGCGCTGCACGCGCGCCTGACCGCCTCCGGCGCGGCGGTGGCGCCGTATCCGTTCACGACCCAGTTCCCGCAGCCGGGCATGCTGCCGCACGAGGACGTCCACTTCCAGCTGCTCGACCTGCCGCCGATCGCCGCCGAACACCCGGTGCCGTGGATCGGCGCCGCGCTGCAGACGGCCGATGCGGCAGCCCTGGTCGTCGATCTCAAGGAAGCCGCGTGCCTGGAGCAGTTGCAGGCGCTGATCGGGATCCTCGCCGGCCGGCGGGTGACGCTGTCGGCGCGCTGGCCCGCGGGCGATCCGCCGCAGGAGCGCGAGGCGCTTGCGGGCGACGCCGCGGGCGAGCGCGATCCGTTCTCGGTCAGGCTGCCGACGCTGCTGCTCGCGAACAAGGCCGATCTGGCTGCCGATGCCGACGCCGAACTGCGGGTGCTGCGAGAACTGTCGGGGCTGCCGTTTCCCGCGCTCGCCGTCTCGGCCGAGACCGGCCGCGGGCTGGGCGACCTCGGACCGTGGCTGTTCCGCCACCTCGGCATCGTCCGCGTCTACACCAAGGTGCCGGGGCATGCGGCCGACCGGCAGCGGCCGTTCACCCTGCGCGCCGGCCAGACGGTCGGCGACGTGGCGAGGCTGGTACACGGCGAACTGGCGCACAGGCTGCGCTACGCGCGCCTCTGGGGCCGGTCCGGGTTCGACGGCCAGCAGGTCGGACCCGAACATCGCCTCGCCGATGGCGACGTGGTTGAATTGCACACCTGACAGAGGAGGGGAACAAATGAGACCGATCGTGCCGCTGCTGGCGGCGCTGGCCTGCGCCGCGCCGGCGCTGGCCGCCGACATCGAGGCCGGCCGCGCCAGGGCGGTCACCGTCTGCGCCGCCTGCCATGGCGCCACCGGCATCAGCGTGGCCGAGTCGATCCCCAATCTGGCCGCGCAGCGGGCGGGTTATCTCGCGGCGCAGCTGCGGGCGCTGAAGGACGGCACGCGGAAGAACGCGATGATGAACGCCATCGCCGCGCAGCTTTCGGCCGAGGACATCGCCAACCTCGCCGCCTACTTCGCCGCCCAGCCAGGCGCGCAAGCGAGCAGCAAGTCGGGGCTGCTGCCGAACATGACGACCACCCGCGTGCCGTTTCCGGTCGGCTTCAAGGACACGTTCACGCGCTACCACACGATGGATTTCCCGGCGACGAAGCAGGTCCGCCACTTCTACGCCAACAAGTTGGCGCTGGAGGCCGCCCGCGCCGGCAAGCCGCTGCCGGACGGTTCGGTGCTGCTGGTCGAGGTGCACACGGCGCGGCTCGACTTCGACGACAAGCCGATGACCGGCGCCGACGGCTTCTTCGTCGCCGAGCACCTGCTCGCCTACTCGGTGATGGCGAACGGCAAGGGATGGGGCACCGACATCCCGGAGATGCTGCGCAACGGCAACTGGAACTACGCCGTGTTCACGCCCGACGGCAAGCCGCGCACGATCAACCAGGCCGAGTGCCTGGCCTGCCACAAGCCGCTCGACCAGGCGAGCTACCTGTTCACGCTGAAGGAACTGGCCCGGGCACGGTAGTGGGGTTCCGCGGCCGCGGCCAGCCGATTGCGCGATCGTCGCCCGGGAAGCGGCGACCGGAGCCCCTGCGATTGCACGTCGCCCGGCATGACCTCGGGCTGCCCGCGACGACGTGTCCACGGCCTCTGAGCTACGATCCGCGTCGCCCGCAGGAGCCACTTCCGATGCATTTCGTCTGCCTCGATCTCGAAGGCGTGCTGGTCCCCGAGATCTGGATCGCCTTCGCCGATCGCACCGGCATCGCCGAGTTCCGCCGCACCACGCGCGACGAGCCCGACTACGGCAAACTGATGCGCTGGCGTCTCGGCCTGCTGCGCCAGCACGGGCTGAAGCTCGCCGACATCCGGCAGGTGATCGCATCGCTGGCGCCGCTCGCCGGCGCCAGGGAGTTCCTCGACGCGCTGCGCGGCCGCTACCAGGTGGTGATCCTGTCCGACACGTTCTACGAGTTCGCCGACCCCCTGATGGCCCAGCTCGGCCGGCCGACGCTGATGTGCAACCGGCTGCTCGTCGACGGCGAAGGCTTCATCGCCGATTACCGGCTGCGGCAGAGCGAGCAGAAGAAGATGGCGGTGCTGGCGCTGAAGAGCCTGAACTTCCGCGTCATCGCCGCCGGCGATTCGTACAACGACACCGGCATGCTCGCCGCCGCCGACGTGGGCTTCTTCATCCATCCGCCGCCGGCGATCGCCGAGCAGTTTCCGCAGTTCGCGGTGCACTCCGACTACGACAGCCTGAGGCGCTCGATCGACACCGCCGCGGCGGGCTGGGGCTGACCGGCCCGGCCTCGCGGGCGGCGCCGCGGGCAGGCTGCGCCAGGCACCGCCTTGCATCCGCTCACCTTCACCGCCGCCGACGGCGAACTGCTGCGCCTCTGGCGCCACGGCGAATCCGGGCCGGCCATCGTCTTCCTGCACGGCTGGACCGCCAGCCATCTCGAGTGGTCGCCCTTCGTCCACGACCTGGCACCACACTTCCGCCTGTTCCGCTGGGATGCTCGCGCCCACGGCGGCCACCCGGCGCGCACGTCGACGGTGGCGACCGCCGCGCGCATGGCCAGCGACCTGCAGCGGATGATCGAGGTCTTCGATCTCGCCGGCGCCTGCTTCGTCGGCCACTCGATGGGCGCGCTCACGCTGTGGCAGTACCTGCGCGACTTCGGAAGTGCCCGCATCGGCTCGCTGTGCCTGATCGACCAGTCGCCGAGGCTCGTCACCGACGACGACTGGAAGCTCGGCATCTACGGCGACTTCGACGTCGGCCGCTCGGCCCGCTTCATCGCCGATCTGCGCGAGGACTTCGCCGAGAGCGTGCTGCGGCTGGCCGCGTACGGCCTGAACGACGCCGCCCGCGAGGGCTACACCGCCAACAGCCGCGGCTGGCAGCGGACGCGCGACGCGCTGCGCGCGCTGGCCCCGGAGCCGCTGATCGCCTGCTGGCAGGACCTGGTGAGCCTGGACCTGCGCGGCATTCTGCCGGGCATCGACCGCCCCTGCCTGCTGGTCTACGGCGGGCGCAGCAACTTCTACCCGGTCGAGACCGCACATTGGGTGCAACGGCAGACGCCGGGGGCGAGGCTCTCGATCCACGAGGAGGGCAACCATTCGCCGCACCTGATGGACCCGAAGCGCTTCGTCGCCGAACTCGCGGCGTTCGTGGCGGCGGCCGGCACCCGCGTGCGCGGATAGCCGAGCAGGGTCTCCGGGCTTTGGCGCCGACCGGCTTCAACCCCGGAGTCGTCCTGGTGCGCGGCGACTCGCCGCAGCCGGAAAGTTCAGGCGATGCACCCGATCACGCGCCGCGGTTGGGCGCCGCATTGTCGGCCTCGCACAACGTCACCGGCCCGGAACGCTTCAGCGTCTGCACGAGCGCCCACGCGGTTGAGTGCGTGCGCTCTCCAAGGCGACGGACGCCGACGGGTACTGATTGCAGAGCCTGTCCTGGCGACTACGCCAGGATCGTCACCGCCGGTGCCATGGCCAGCTTCCTGGCCCGTCGAGCGAACTTGCGGTCATCGAAAGTCGCGACGCTCGCGCAGGCCCGGTAGCTCGCATGATGAAGCGCGTCCGCGAAGTCGATCCCGGCATCGCAGTTCGAAAGCGCCTGTTCGACCACATCCCGATCCTCGAAGGTGATGTGTTGCAGTCCCAGCAGGTGTCGAAGCACGGTTGACACATCCTTCGGCGAGAAACCGTAGTAGCCACGCATGACCCACTCGAGCTCCAGGACAACGGTCTTGCTGATCATCAGCGGCTGGCCCGACTCGATCAAGCGACGGGCGGCCACGCGCTGCCGTTGAGCTTCAACGTCTGCGGCGTCCTCGACGTAGTAGCGAGCGAGGACGTTGGTGTCGAGCCCGATCATCGCTTGATCAGCGATGCGGGGTCCAGGTCGGCCGGCACTGGGGCACGCCGGCTCTTCAGCAGACCGAATCCGCTGGCCGACTCGACAGCGGGCGAAGTGCTGACCCGCATCACCACGTGATCTCCGACCACGGAGAACTCGATCCGGCTGCCTTGCCGGATGCCCAGCCGTTGCCGCACTTTCTTCGGAATGGTGACCTGCCCCTTGCTGGTGACGGATGTCGTTTCCACTGTCTTTCCTCCGAGGTATTACGCGGTAAGGCTAGCCTGGGTGTCGGGAGTTGGCAAACGGCAAGGCTTGGGACGTCTGCCTCTCGAGGCGACGGGCGATTCGCGGACGGCCTTCGGGATCAGGACAAGGAACTTCGCCGAGACCTTCACGGTCGTCACGAGCCTCCCCGGTCGAGCGGAATTCGGCAATTGGTACGGGAAGGGCACGGGCGGGGCGGGCGCGCCGCTCCCCGGTTGCGCCTGCTGCGCCGCTGCCCGCGCTTCCGGCGCCAGGAAGACGCCGCTGCGGGCGTGGGTGGTCATCGAGTCGAAGTGGCCGGTGGCGAACGTCACGGTCTCGCCCTCGCTGGTGGTTGCGATGTAGGCGACGTCGTTGGCCGCCAGGCCCGCCTCGGCGAGCACGGCATCGATGCCTTCCTTGGCCAGCGTCATCGGGTCGCGGCGGCGGATGCGTTCGCAGCGCCCGGCGAGCCACTCGTGCCGGCCGCCTGAAGATCCAGCTCGCCGCAAGCCGCACGATGAGGCGAGTCATGTGTTCTCGTCTAAGGAGTTCTCCGCAGCGAGGCCGTATCCCAGGCGGCGAGATTGCCGCGCCCCGCGGCGAAGCGATAGACGCCGGTTGCCGGGCGGCTGGCGCTGCCGTCGGGAAGATATACACTTGCGCACCGTATATCCGGATTGGAAGAGGAAAGCCCATGCGGGTCGCCAAGTGGGGCAACAGCCTGGCCGTGCGCCTTCCGGCGGCGGTTGTCGAAGCGCTCGAACTGAAGGAAGGCGAGCACATCGAGATCCACGTCGTCGGCCGCCGCGCCGTCGAGGTCGCGCGCAAGCCCGTGCCCCGAGAACTGCTCGCCAGGATGCGCAGGTTCCGCGGCAGGCTGCCAGCGGATTTTCGCTTCGATCGCCTGGAGGCCAACGAGCGTTCGCGGTGAGCGCGCCGGGCCGTCCCAAGCGCTCACTCCGGAGCGCGCAGCGCGGAGAGCAGCACCTGAGCGCCTTTCTCGATACCAACGTGCTCCTGTACCTGTTCTCCGGCGACCAGGAGAAGGCGGATCGCGCCGAGGAACTGGCGGCGGCCGGCGCCGTCGTGTCGGTTCAGGTGTTGAACGAGTTCGTCGCCGTGGCCCGGCGCAAGCTTGCGATGAGCTGGCCGGAAGTTGCCGAGGCTGTCGCCGTCATTCAGCAGGCCTGCGCGGTCGAGCCGCTGACGGTCGAGGTCCACAACGGCGCACTGCGCCTGGCCGCGCAATACAAGATCGCCTGGTACGACGCGCTGATCGTTTCCGCCGCGCTGGCTGCCGGCTGCAAGACGGTCTACAGCGAAGACATGCACGACGGGTTGCGGATCGGCAGGACGCTGACCGTGCGCAATCCGTTTCGAAAGGCTGCTTGAGGAACCAACCGGAGGTCCAAATGACGCTGCAAGCGGCTGCTGATGTCGCGGCAATCAAGGCGGCACAGCAACGGTGGGCGAGGGATCTCAGCATCGGGTTCGACAAGGACGGCTACTGCATCGATCCGGACCAGAACTTCTTCCATCCCGTGTCGCCCGAGTCCCGCGCTGAATTCGATGCTGCCGACGGGTCGGAATTCGGCAAGGAAGCTGTGCGCGGCAAGACTCGCGCTCTGCATAGCTCCGCGGCGCTCGCCTGCAACTTCTTCGACTACTGGCGGCGGCAAGACCTTTCCGTGTTTACCGAGGCGTTCGGCTTGGCTGCCACGCCGCTCAGCCTGGCGTTCGAGCGGAAGTTCCCCACCGGAATGGGCGGCATCGCTCCGAACGTCGACGTCGTTTTTAGCCTGCCAGGCGGATACGCGTTCGCGATCGAGAGCAAGTTCTCGGAGCCGTACAGTGCGTCGAAGTCGAAGTTCCACTTGAAGCCGAAGTACTTTCCGGACGCGTCCGGTCTGTGGGCCGCAGCGGGCCTGACCGGTTGTCAGGGCGTTGCCGACCAGCTACGCGCAGGTGCGCATTCCTACAAGGTCTTGGATGTCGCGCAGTTGCTGAAGCACATGCTGGGGTTGGCGTGTCATGGCGAAGCGTGGCACTTATGCTGCCTCTGGTATCGAGTCGACGGTCTCGCCGGCGACCAACATAAACTGGACCTCGAGTCGTTCTCGCAGCAACTGGGTCGAGACGCCGGACGATTTTCCTCGATGACGTATCAGTCGCTGTTCTCGCGGATGACGGCGAGCTTCGGCACGGGACATGCCGACTGGGCGTCCTACATGGCTCGACGGTATTTTGGCGGGTGTTCGCCGCGGCGATAGGCGGCCGGAGTTCTTCGATTGCCGCTCGCTGCCGGATCGCCGCGGGATTCGCCTTGGCAGGCGAGGAGGTTACCGGTCGCGATCGAGGCCCAATCGCGGTCGGCAAGGGCGAGGGCTCGACGCGAGCGGTTTCGAAGCGACGAGGCACTTCTGGTGCGCACTCGCATCGAGGAAGCCGTGTTCCCCTGCGGGCTCGGCTCACGATTGCTGCCCCCGGCTCGCGCTACGCCGCTGCCCGCGCCTCGAGTTCGTTGAGCTTCTGGTGCCGGTAGGCACCCCACAGCGCCGCGCCGATGGCGCCGGCGTAGATTGAGTCGGGGTGCGAGATGGCGTCGACGGTGACCTTCTCGTTGACGGCCTCCTCGCGGATGGCGGCCAGCAGCCCGGTGTCGAGCGCCAGCCCGCCGGTGAGCAGGGCGGTGCCGCTCCTGATGCCGGTGACCTTTAGCAGTTTGACGATGCGCGAGGCCATCGACAGGTGGATGCCCTTCAGGATGTCCGGCGTGGCGATGCCGCGGCTGACCATGTTGATGACGTCGGTCTCGGCGAGCACGGCGCAGATGGAACTGACCTTCTCCGGATTCTGCGAGGTCTGCGACAGCGGCCCGATCTCCTCCACCGCCACGCCCAAGTAGCGGGCGATGTTCTCCAGGAACTGGCCGGAGCCGGAGGCGCACTGGCTGGTCATCTTGTAGCTGAGCACCTTGCCGCGCTCGTCGACGTAGATGGCGCGGCCATTCAGGGCGCCGATGTCGACCACCGCCCGCGCTTCCGGCACCAGGAACACGCCGCCGCGGGCGTGAGTGGTCATCGAGTAGAAGTGGCCGGTGGCGAACTTCACGTTCTCACCCTCGCCGGTGGTGGCGATGTAGGCGACGTCGTTGGCCGCCAGGCCCGCGTCGGCGAGCACGGCGTCGAAGCCTTCCTTCGCCAGCGTCATCGGGTCGCGGCGGCGGATGCGCTCGCAGCGCCTGGCCAGCCACTCGTGCTGGCCGCCTTCGTTGCGGAACAGCGCGGTCTTGACGGCGCCGGAGCCGATGTCGATGCCGACGGTGATGGTCATGGTTGCGTACCTCGTTCTCAAGACCGCTGGCTCGCGGACTCGTGTCGTTCCCGCCCCCGACTCAAGCACTCGGGGGCAGGCTTCAGCGGGAACCCAGTGTCGCTTTCGGAAAGACGCTGGATCCCCGCCTGCGCGGGGTTGACAGTTGGTGGCGCAGCCGGATCGTTCACTCGCGCGCCTGCGCCGTCAGCCCTTCCTCGACCACCGCGCGCCAGGCGAAGGTCGCGCCGCCCAGCGCCCCGGTGTAGATCGAATCGGGGTCGATGTTGAGCGTGAGCTTGCCGTAGTTCTCCTCGACCAGCTCGCGCAGCGCCTTGACCGCCGCCTCGTTCTTGGCCACGCCGCCGGTGAAGGTGAACTCGTTGCGGATG
>CAYLZU010000075.1:4817-11967 GCA_964388005.1 uncultured Burkholderiaceae bacterium | reverse complement strand
AGCACGGCGACCGTCGCGTCGTAGCCGGCCACCTGCGGCAGGCTGCCGCCGACCAGCACGCCGATCAGCCCCGCGCCTTCGCGCGCGCCGGTGACGCGCGCGCGGCCGGCATCGGTGTGCGCCAGTTCAGCGCCCCACGCCTGGTAGGCGACGGTGGCGAGCGAGTAGCCGACATAGGCGGCGGCGAGGGTGAAGAACAGCCAGGCCGCCTGCCCGTTCGGCCCCAGCGAGGTCAGGGGATGGAAGACCAGGTAGAAGGCGGCGGCAAGCACCGGCGCGGCGAACAGGATCGGCCGCAGGTAAGAGCCGTGGGTCTTCTGCGCGTCGATCCAGCTGCCGAGCAGCGGGTCGGTCACCGCGTCGACCAGCCGGGTGGCGAGCAGGATCAGCCCGATCGCCTGCAGCGACTGCGCGGTGTTGGCGGCGTAGAAGTCGGGCAGGAGGATGTTCAACGGCAGCGCCGTCATCATCAGCGGCACCGCCAGCAGGCTGTAGGCCGACAGCGCAGCCGCCGGCGCGCCGCGCCTCGGCACGGAGGCCGCCGGCGCGCCGGGCATGGCGAGCTGGGGCGGCGCGGACGCCGGCGGTGCGCTCACCTGTTCCGGCTCGCTCAGATACCCGCCGTGCGCACGGGGGCCGTGCCTTTCAGCAGGCTCTCGCGCAGCTGCGGCGCGCGCGTGCGTCCGTCGAGCCAGATGGCGAAGAAGGCGCGCGTGAACGCCGGGTCGTCGATGCTGCCGAGGAACCGGCCGTCGAAATAGAAGCGGGCGCCGCGGCCGGGGACGTTGACGCCGGCGAGTCTGCGGCCCTTCTCGACGTTGGGAAAGAGCGCGGCCATCTGCTCGAGCCAGCGGGCGCGCTGCGCCTCGTCGCCGAAGCCGAGCCGCTCGATCTCGTCGCGGCTGGCCTCGGCGATGCCCTTGCCGTCGAGCCGGCGCGCGTAGGTCAGTTCGAGGACGAACGCCTGCTCGGACGCCGTGGCCAGGTCGAAGCCCGGCGGCACGAACAGTGCCGCGTCGTAGACGTGGAACCCGAACCAGGTGAACCTGCCGCTGCCGGACAGGCGGACGTCGTCGACGTACTTGCGGACATGGGCCGGGGCCTCACCGGCGGCATTTGCTGCCGGCGCCGCGGCGGCGGTGGTGACGGTGGCGGCCGCGACAAGCGCCGCTGCCGCGATTCGGGACGGTGACATCGGTTCGATCTCCGTGGCCGCGGGCGCCTTGACGCCGCGCCTGCGGGCGGCCGTCTCGCGGGGTGCCAGTTCAGGCCTTTTCGAGCGTGTACTGCGTGACATCAGTGTTGCCCTCGGCGAAGGCGGCCTCGCAGTAGGCGAGGTAGAAGGTCCAGATGCGGATGAAGCGTTCGTCGAAGCCCTGCGCGCGCACGGCGGCAAGCTGCGCCAGGAAGCGCGCGCGCCAGGTGGCGAGCGTCTTCGCGTAGTGCAGGCCGAAGGAGTGCGCGTTGACGATCCGCAGCCCGGCGCGCTCGGCGTGGCGGCGGAACTGCGACGGGCACGGCAGCATGCCGCCGGGAAAGATGTACTGCTGGATGAAGTCGCTGCTGCGGCGGTAGCGGTCAAACAGGCGGTCGGCGATCTCGATCGTCTGGATGCAGGCGCGGCCGCCGGGCTTCAGCGCCCGGGCGACAGTCTCGAAATACGCCGGCCACCAGGCCTCGCCGACGGCCTCGAACATTTCGATCGAGGCCACGCCGTCGTAGACGCCGCGCTCGTCGCGGTAGTCCTGCTGCACCAGTTCGGCCGGCAGATCCTGGCGTTCGAGGCGCTGCTGCGCGAAGTCGAGCTGGGCCGGCGACAGCGTCAGGCCTTTCAGGAGATGGCCGGCGCGCGACGCCGTCTCGGCGAAGCCGCCCCAGCCGCAGCCGATCTCCAGCACGCGGCTGCCCGGCGCCAGGCGCAGCTCGGCGAGGACGCGCTCGTACTTGGCCCGTTGCGCGGCGACCAGCTCATCGTCGCCGGCCGGCGCGTGCGGATCGACCTGCGCTTGGGCGAACAGCGCGCTCGAGTAGGTCATCGTCGGATCGAGCCACAGCGCGTAGAAGGCGTTGCCCAGGTCATAGTGGGCGTGGATGTTCTTCCGCGCCTGCTCCCGGGTATTGCGGTTCAGCCAGTGCTTCAGCCGATAGGCCAGGCCGCCCCAGAACGAGCCGTAGATCATCGACTCGGCCGCTGCGCGGTTGCGGACGAAGAACTGCAGCACCCGCACCGGGTCGTCGGTCGACCAGTCGCCGGCGATGAAGGCCTCGGCGAAGCCGATGTCGCCGCTGCGGATCGCCGACTGTACCGGCGCCCAGTTGTGCAGCCGCAGCCGCGCGTGCGGCTGCCCCGAGCCGAAGTGGGCCCGCTGGCCGTCGGGCAGGGTGACGTCGAGCGCGCCGTCGGAGAAGCGCTCCATCAGCCGCAGGGCCCAGCGCGCCGACGCCGGGTAGGCCGAGGTGTCGATCGCGCTCGGCGCGGCGGCGTTGCGATCGAGGACGAGTTCGTGGTTCATCGGGTCACGTCGAGGGCGGGCGGTTCGGGCTTGGAGAAGTACGGCACGCGCTTGCGCCAGAGCTTCAGCGCCTGCCAGTGGATGCGGGCGATCACGCCGAGCGTGAAGGCGGGGTAGGCCAGCCGCGTGCGCAGCAGCTCGCGCTCGGTGAGCGGCACCAGGCGGCCTTCGATCGACGTCTCCAGCAGCGGGCCGTCGGCGCCGTCGTAGTCGATGCGGCCGACGAAGCGGTCGCCGTCGGCGCGCCGCGCAAGCATGAAGCGGAAGCGGTAGCCGCCCTCGATGCGGCAGAACGGCGAGACGTGGAAGACCTTGCGCGCCGCCAGCTCCTCGCCCCAGGCAAGCGGCCGGCCATCGTCGTGCGCCAGCAGGTAGCAGTGGCGCTCGCCGAAGGTGTTGTTGACCTCGCACAGCACGGCCCGCAGCGCGCCGTCGCCGCGGTGGCAGAACCAGAAGCTGACCGGGTTGAACACGTAGCCGAGCACGCGCGGCAGCGTGTGCAGCCAGATCTCGCCGTCGGCATCGGTGATGCCTTCGCGCCGCAGCAGCGCATCGACCCAGGCCACCGGGTCGCCGCCGTCGCCGTGATCGCGGTCGTGGAACGACAGCCAGCCGAACGCGTTGCGCGGCAGGCGCCGGAACGGCCACGGCTTCGCCGCCAGCGACCGCAGCGGCAGCCGCAGGAAGAAACTGCGATAGGCAAACGCGTGCCGCGCCGGCCGCAGCCGCGCGTGACGGACGTGGCCGATGCCAATGCTGGCGGTGGGGAGGTCGGACATGCGTGGCTGGGCCGAAGTCAGGCGATCGAGTTTACAGCTTGAACTGAATAGTTCAAGAAGAAACTAATCAGTAATATCACGAACTGAAAAGAGGCTGATCTCGGTGCCTGCGGCGGCGAAGTGATCCTGATTCACGACTGCTAAGCGACGTCGAACGCCTTGTTACCGGTCAGAATGAATATTAGACTGAGCAGTCAAACGAAAGCGACGAGATCATGGAACGGTTGAGCCTGAGGGAGCAGCAGCACCGCCTGCGCGAGGACGTGATCCTGCAGGCGGTCAACTCGCTGCTGGCCGAGAAGGGCTACGACCTGATGACCGTCGACGAGGTGGCGGCGATGGTCGGCATCGCCAAGGCATCGCTTTACAAGCACTTCGAGTCGAAGGAGCGTCTGGCGGCGGCGGCTATGGTGCGGCTGCTGGATCGCACGCTGGAGATCATCGAGGCGCTGCCGGCCTCCGCCGATCCGCTGGAAAAGCTGGAGTCGGTGGTGCGCTGGGCGGTGCGCGAACACCTGCGTGGCCAGATGCCGGCGCTGCCGTCGACGCGCTCGGCACTGCGGGAAGCGCTGATCGCCCACAAGCCCTACGTGCAGCGGCTGGTGCGGGTCACCGAACATCTCGGCAGGTGGATCGAAGCGGCGCAGCAGGCGGGCGCCATCGATCCGAAGCTGCCCGGCGAGGTCGTGCTGTACACGATCTTTGCCCGCGCCTGCGACCCGGTGTCGGATTTCCTCAAGCTCTCCGGCGCCTACAGCGACGAGGAGATCGTCGATCTGATCGCCGCCACCTGCTTCTCCGGCCTGAGGGGGCGCCGGGACTGATCGCATCGGGCGCCCGCCGGGTCAGGCCGCCAGGCGCTGCGGACGGCGTGCCAGCGCGGCGATCCCCGCCGCGACCGCCAGGCCGGACTTCAGGCCGTCTTCATGGAAGCCATAGCCGGTCCAGGCGCCGGCCAGCCAGACGCGCCTGCGCCCCTGGACGTCGGGCAGCCGGCGCTGCGCCGCCGCGGCGGCCGCATCGAAGATCGGATGCGCATATGCGAACTCGGCGATCACCCGCGAGGGCTCCGGCTCGGCGAGCGGATTCAGGCTGACGAACACCGGCGTCCTGAACGGCAGCGGCTGCAGCTTGTTCAGCAGGTAGGTGACGAAGACATCCGGCTCGGCGCCGCCGTCGCTGATGTAGTTCCACGACGACCACACCGACCGCAGCCGCGGCATCAGCCTGCTGTCCGTGTGCAGCACGGCGCGGTTCGGCTGGTAGCGCACATCGGCAAGCAGCCGGCGCTCGTCGCTGTCGGCGTCGGTGAGCAGCGCCGCCGACTGGTCGCTGTGGCAGGCCAGCACCACCTGGTCGAACGCCTCGACGCCCAGCGCCGTGCGTACGTTGACCTTGCCGGCGGCGTCGTTGCGCGCGACCTCGAGCACCGGTGAGCCGAGCCTGACGTCCGGCAGCCGCGACAGGATCCGGCGCACGTACTGGCGCGCGCCGCCGGCCACCGTGAACCACTGCGGGCGGGCGTTCACCTGCAGCAGGCCATGGTTGTCGCAGAAGCGCAGGAACATCGCCAGCGGATACGCGAGCATGGTCCGCATCGGGCACGACCAGATCGCCGCCGCCATCGGCAGCAGGTACCAGCGGCGGAAGTTCTCGCCGTAGCGGTGGCGATCGAGAAACTCGCCGAGCGTCTGCTCCGCCGCTGCTTCGTCCCCGCGTGCGATGCGCGTCGCCTGGCGGTTGAAGCGGAGGATGTCGGCCACCATGGCGAGAAAGCGCGGTGACGCCAGGTTGCGGCGCTGCGCGAACACCGAGTTCAGATCGGTGCCGGCCCATTCGAGCCGCCGGCCGCCGCGGCCCGCCGGCACGCTGACCGCGAACGACATGTCGCTCTTCGCCGTCGGCACCTCCAGCTCGTCGAACAGCCGGATCAGGTTGGGATAGGTGCGTTCGTTGAAGACGAGGAAGCCGGTATCGACCGGGTGCTCGATGCCGTCCAGGCGCACGTCGACGCTGTTGGTGTGGCCGCCGGGGCGGTCTTCGGACTCGAACAGCGTCACCTGGACGCCGTGGCTGCGTTCGCCCATCAGCGCGTGCGCGCAGCCGAGGCCGGAAATGCCGCTGCCGACGATGGCGACCTTCATCATTGCTCCTCGTGATCAGGCAGACACGGCCGACGCCGTGCCGCCGAATTCGTGACGGCTGGGGATCGCCGGCGGATGCGAAGACGCCTGCCGAGCGACCGGCGGCGCGAGGTGCCCGGAGCGGGCTCCTCGCCGCGGGCACCGAAGCGCGCCTATCGCCCGAGGCGCTTGTCGAACTCGACCATCGCGTAGGCCGAGTGATTGTGGATGGCCTCGAAGTTCTCCGACTCGACCGAATAGGCAAGCACCCGGTCGTCGGCATTCAGCGCGATCGCCACGTCGCGGACGACGTCCTCGACGAATTTCGGGTTGTCGTAGGCGCGCTCGGTCACGTACTTCTCGTCCGGCCGCTTCAGCAGCGCCCACATCTCGCTCGAAGCGGCGGCTTCGGCGATGCGCACCTGTTCCTCGACCGACATCGGCGCCGCCAGTTCGACGCCGATCACGATGTGCGCCCGCTGGTTGTGGGCGCCGTAGTCGGAGATCTTCTTGCTGCACGGGCACAGGCTGGTCACCGGCACCGTGACCTTCTGCCGCACCCGCACCGCGCCGCCGGCCGATTCGGCCCGCAGCGTCAACTGGTAGTCCATCAGGCTGCGCACGCCGGAGACCGGCGCCGACTTCATGATGAAGTACGGCAGCCGGATCTCGATCTCGCCGTGGGTCGCGTCGAGCCTCGCCAGCATCGACGCCATCAAGGTCCGCATCGACGCCCACGACAGCGGTTCGCGATGCCCGGACAGCACCTCGATGAAGCGCGACATGTGCGTGCCCTTGACGTGCGCCGGCAGCGCCACGTACATGTCGACCGACGCCACCGAGGGCTGGCTGCCCGTGGCGGTTGCCACCTGCACCGGATGGGCGAGCGAGCGCACCCCGACGCGGGCGATGGCGACGTTGCGCAGATCGCGGCTGGACTGCACGTCGGGGAGGAACATCGGGTCGGGCGCGTTCATCGGCGGATCCTGAATTGTCTCCGATCCTGCCGGCGCAGATGCCTGCCTCCGGCCGGAACGGGCACGCAGAATCCCCCACCTTGCGCTTGGCCGCGCCCACTTCAACCCCTCGGGTCAGCGGGCTGCCAGCAGCTGCTCGATGCGGCTTGTCAGCCGGCGGTCAAGCGGCTCGACCGCGCTGGGAAACGACGCCACGGCGCGCCCCTGCCGGTCGATCAGGTACTTGTGGAAGTTCCACTTCGGCGCCTCGCCGGTCTCCCGGGCCAGCGCCGCGAACAACGGGTTGGCAGTCTGCCCGACCACCCCCGTTTTCGCAAACATCGGAAAGCGCACGCCGAAGGTGTCGAAGCACTGGTCGGCGATGCCCTTGTTGTTCTTCGGCTCCTGGCGGAAGTCGTCCGACGGAAACCCGGCGATCACGAGCCCGCGGGCGGCATACCGCTCGTGCAGCGTCTGCAGTCCCTCGTACTGGGGGGTGTATCCGCAGGCGCTCGCCGTGTTGACGACCAGGATCACCTTGCCGGAGAACTGGCACAGGCTTCGCGGCTGTTCGTCCTGCAGGCGCGGCAGCGTCAGGTCGAGCATGGCCGGACACTTGTCCGTGCCGGCCGCCAGGGCCGGACCGGTCCAGGCGAGCGCAAGGCCGGCAGCAACGGTGCCGACGGCAAGAAGCCGGCGCCCTACGCCGAACGATTTGCCGGGGCGGCCTTGCGTGCAGTCGGGTCTGTCAGTGGTCACTGTCATATCGACCTTTGTCC
>CAYLZU010000075.1:0-4717 GCA_964388005.1 uncultured Burkholderiaceae bacterium | reverse complement strand
CCCGCGCCCGTCGCCGCCGGTGGCGCTGTCGATCGCGGCGGTCGAGCGGGATACGGGACTGTCCAAGGACACGCTGAGGGTCTGGGAGCGCCGCTACGGCTTCCCGGTGCCAGATCGCGATGCGCTGGGCGAGCGCCTCTATCCCCTCGATCAGGTCGAGCGGCTGCGTATCCTGAAGCGACTGCTCGACCTGGGTCATCGCCCGGGGAAGGTGGTTCGGCTGCCGCTGGAGGAGCTGCGGCGCCTGTCGCAGGCCAGTTCGGGCGGGGCCAGGGTGTCGCAGCAGGTCGACACGCGCGATGACCTCGACGACATGGTGACGCTGCTCGCCAGCCATCGTTTCGAGGATCTCCGCGGCCAGCTGTCGCAGCAGCTGCTGCGCAAAGGGCTGGCGCGGTTCATCGGCGAGGTCGTGGCGCCGCTGAACGAACTGGTCGGCGAGGGCTGGACCCGCGGTGAAGTGCAGATCTTCGAGGAGCACCTGTACACCGAAACCGTGCAGGGACTGCTGCGCGGCGCCATCGGTGCGATGCCACGCGCCGACCAGCGGCCGCGGGTGCTGCTGACGACTTTTCCCCAGGAGCCGCACGGGTTGGGCATCCTGATGGCCGAGGCCACCTTCGCGCTCGAAGGCTGCCACTGCCTGTCGCTCGGCGTGCAGACGCCGCTGTGGGATATCGCCCTGGCGGCGCAGGCGCAGCGGGCCGACATCGTCGCCTTGTCCTTTTCGGCGTCGCTGAATCCGACCCAGGTGCTCGACGGCCTGGTCGAACTGCGCGGCAAGCTGCCGGCACCGACCGAGATCTGGGCCGGCGGAAGCTGCGCCGCGCTGCATCGCCGGCCGCCCGAGGGGGTGTTGGCGCTGCGACGCCTCGACGAGATCGCGCCGTCGCTGGCCCGCTGGCGGCGGCAGCACCTGCTGCCGCAGCCCGGGCATTGATGGCCGCCCGAGGAAACAAGTCCTCGCTGCCGACCCGAATCCGCGCCACCTGCGGGCGGCCGATGACATGGCGCCGCCGCTGGGCCGCCAACTGGACCGACGTGCGCTACTGCTCGCAGCGTTGCCGGCGGGATCGGCGTCGCTCGCCGAACTGAGGCCGGGTTGCCGGCGATGAGCCGCTCCCACGACCTTCGGGCGGCTGCGGGCGAGGGTGTGCCGTTGCCTGCCCGCAGGCTTCGCCTCGTCCTCGGCGATCAGCTCGATCCTTCCGGGCCGCAACTGGCGACCTTCGAGGCGTGTCGCGCGACGCCATCGTCCTGATCGAGGCTCCGGGCGAGGCCGCCCACGTCTGGAGCCACAAGGCGCGCATCGTCCTGTTCCTGTCGGCAATGCGGCACTACGCGGCCGACCTTGCCGCGCGCGGCATCGCCACGATCCACGTGCGGCTAGACGATCCGCGCCTGTCGGACACGCCCGGCCTCGTCGAGCGTCTAGCCCGGGTCCTCGAGGACGCCGGCGCCGAGGAGCTGGTTGTCATCGAGCCGGGCGAGTGGCGCCTGGCGCGGGCGATCGAGGCGATGTGCGCCGAGCGACGAGTCGCCCTGACCGTGCTGCCCGACGGGCATTTCCTCTGTTCGCGGCCGCAGTTCAGCGAGTGGGCGCGCGGCCGACGCGAACTGCGGATGGAGCACTTCTACCGCTGAATGCGGCGGCGGCACCGGGTCCTGCTCGATGCCGGCGACGGACCGGAAGGCGGGCGCTGGAATTTCGACACTGACAACCGCAGCGCCTTCCCGAAGTCCGGTCCGGGCGAGGTCGCGCCACCGGCGCTGTTCGCGCCCGACGACGCCACGCGCGAAGTCATGGCGCTGGTCGCAAGGCGCTTTCCGAACCATCCCGGATCGCTGGACCACTTTGCCTGGCCGGTGACGCGGGCGCAGGCGCTGGCCGCGCTCGATCGCTTCGTCGACGCCCGGATCGAGTACTTCGGCCGCTGGCAGGACGCGATGTGGACCGACCTGCCCTTTGGCTGGCATTCGCTGCTCGCCATCAGCCTCAACCTGAAGCTGCTGAACCCGCGCGAGGTGATCGCCGCCGCCGAGCGCGCCCGGCGCGAACGCCGACTGCCGCTGGCGGCGGTCGAGGGCTTCATCCGTCAGCTCCTCGGCTGGCGCGAGTTCATCCGCGGCGTCTACTGGCAGTTCATGCCGCAGCTTGCCGAGGCCAACGTCTTCGGACATTCGCGCGACCTGCCGCGCTGGTACTGGAACGGCGAGACGCGGATGGCCTGCATGCGGACCGTGATCGGCCAAACGATGGACCACGGCTACGCGCACCACATCCAGCGGCTGATGGTGACCGGCCAGTTCGTGCTCCTCGCCGAAATCGCGCCGAGGCAGCTCGCCGAGTGGTATCTCGCGGTCTACGTCGACGCGGTCGAATGGGTCGAACTGCCCAACGTCGCCGGCATGGCGCTGTACGTCGACGGCGGCCGCTTCACCAGCATGCCCTACATCGCCAGCGGCGCCTACATCAACCGGCAGAGCAACTACTGCCGCGGCTGCGCCTATCGTCCGGCGGACCGGACCGGCGCCCGCGCCTGCCCGGTGACCACGCTCTACTGGAACTTTCTGCTGCGGCACGAACGTCGGCTCGCCACCAGCCCGCGGACCATGCTGATGGCGGGCAACGCGGCGCGGCTCGATGCCGGTGAACGGGAGGCGATCCGCGCCCGCGCTGCCGGAATGCTCGACAATCTCGACGCGCTTTGAGCGCCCGGCGGGCGCCTGCCTGCCGGCGACCGGCCGCAGGCAGGCCATGACGAGTTCGGCAACGGGAGCAGCGGGCATGAAGCTGAATCAGCGGGTCGCGGTGATCACCGGCGCGGCGCAGGGCATCGGCGCCGCCTGCGCGCGCGCGTTCGCCGAGGAGGGCGCGCAGGTCGTGGTCTCCGATGTGAACGAGGTCGGCGGCACGGCGCTGGTGCGCGACATCGCCGCCGCCGGCGGCATGGCGATCTTCTGCCGCGCCGACGTCGGCGACCGGGGCGACGCCGAGCGGCTCATCGCCCACGCGGTCGAGCACTTCGGCCGTCTCGACGTGCTGGTCAACAACGCCGGCATCGTCCACGCGGCCGAGTTCGTCGACCTCGCCGAGGAGGACTTCGACCGCGTGCTGCGCGTCAACCTCAAGGGCGCGTTCCTGTGCGGCCAGGCGGCGGCGCGACAGATGCTCAAGCAGTCGCCGCGCCAGGGCGGCGGCCGCGGCGTGGTCATCAACATGTCGAGCGTCAACGCCGTGCTGGCGATCGCCAACCAGGTGCCCTACACGGTCAGCAAGGGGGCGCTGAACCAGCTCACCAAGGTCATGGCGATCGCGCTCGCGGACCAGGGCATCCGCGTGCTCGGCATCGGCCCGGGCTCGATCGCCACCGAACTGCTGCGGACGGCGGTGCTGAGCAACGAATCGGCGAAGACACGCATCCTGTCGCGCACGCCGATGGGCCGGCTCGGCGAGCCCGACGAGATCGCACGCGTCGCCGTGTTTCTCGCCAGCGACGACGCCTCCTACCTGACGGGAACGACCCTTTATCCCGACGGCGGCCGGCTGGCGCTGAACTACGTGATGTAGGCGAGCGCACGCTGCATCCCCTGCGGATGCGGCCGTGCGGATGATCAAGGGATCCCGTGTGACATGCGCGCGGCCTAGCGTCGCGCTACGACCTTTCTTCCGCTGATCAGCACCCCGCGCCGCTCGTCTCTGCGAGCGGTGCCGGCGGTTCAGCGTCGAACCCTTTCTGCGCACAATTCCCGGTGAGAAGGAATCCTCACCAAGGAGCATTGCAGTGCCCCCGCGCGGTTCGCCCTCCCGGCCACGGACTTCGGGCTTCACGCTGACGGAACTGATGGTCGTCGTCGCCGTGGTCGCGATCCTGGCGATGATCGCCGTGCCTTCGTACGCCGATCACGTTCGCCGCAGCCAGCTGCAGGAGGCGGTCAGCGTCCTGTCCGACTACCAGGTCAAGATGGAGCAGTACTACCAGGACTACAAGAACTACGGCAACAGCGGCGGCACGGCCTGCGCCAACGGCACCAATGCGCCGTCTTGGAACGGCTTTGCTCCGAGCGGCGCCCGTTACTTCACGTTCAGCTGCGCGCTCGCCAGCAGTTCGAACAACCAAGCCTACACGCTGACCGCGACCGGCGCCGCCGGTGCGGCGATCGGGCACGTGCTGACGCTGAACAGCAGCAACGAGCGGCGAACGACGACCTTCAAGGGCGGCGCGGTTTCGAAGTCGTGCTGGCTGATCCGCGGTGACGAGTGTTGACGAGGGAAGCGGAGATGACGACGGTATCTGCTCGACATTTCGCGGCCCGGCGGCCGCTGCCGACCCGGACGCCGGCAGTCGCCGGTGGCAGGCGCGGCGGCTGGTCGCCGCGGCCTTCCGACTACGCCGGCTTCACCGTGATCGAGCTGGCCATCACCCTGACCATCTTCGCCTTGCTGATGGTCACCGTCGCTCCGTCGGCAAGCGCATGGGTTGCCAGCAAGCAGATCCGCGTCACCGCCGAGTCGATCCAGACCGGGCTGCAGCGGGCGCGCATGGAGGCGGTGCGGCGCAACCGCCCGGTGCGGTTCTCGCTCGTCGCGTCGGCCGATCCGGCGACACTGGACAACGATTGTGCGCCGGCGGCGACTTCGGCGTCGTGGGTGATCAGCATCAACGATCCGGCTGGCAAGTGCGCAGCCGCGCCGTCGAACACGTCGGACCCGATG
>CAYLZU010000074.1:0-11994 GCA_964388005.1 uncultured Burkholderiaceae bacterium | reverse complement strand
GTATGGCAGCTGCTGCGGGCCGACGTGGAGAAGGACGCCAACCCGGCGGCGGCGGTGCGTCGCAGCGCCGCCGCCGGCTCGGGGCTGGAGTCGCTGTTCGCCGACGTGATCCTGCCGCGGCTCGACCCGCAGGACGTCGGCTTTCTCACCGCCGTGGCGCCGCTCGAGCAGCTGCAGGCGCAGCTGTGCGCGGCGATCACCGGCCGCCGCGACTGCGCCGAGCTGCTCGATCGCCTGCGCAACGACACGCCGGTGCTGCATGCCGTCGAAGAAAGCGACTGGCTGCGCCTGCACGCCGTCTGCCGCGATGTGCTGCTGCACCGCTTCGAGGCGCTGCCGAAGGAGGACCGGCTGGCGATCCACTGGCGGGCGGCGCAGTGGCTGAACGCTGCCGGCATGCCCGAACGCGCGGCGCATCACGCGCTGGCCGCCGAACGCCACGAAACGGCCTACGCCTGGATCGCGCAGGCGCTGTACGGGCTGGCGACCTCCGGCCATGTTGCCGCCGCGCGCGGCTGGCTCGAGCGCCTGCCGGAGGCGATCGTCCTGGGCAACGACCAGCTGCGGCTGGTGGCGGCATGGGCGCGCGCGCTGTCGCACGAGCCGGCCGAGGCGTTCACGCTCACCGAGCCGCTGCTGGGGCCGCAGGTCGATCCGGCGCTGCGTTACGAGGCGCTGCAGGTGCGTGGCGCCGCCGCCCACCACGGCGACGACCTGACTGCCGCGGCCGAGGTGAGCGAGCTGGTCGGCGAAGACAATCCGTTCGGCACGCCGGTGGTGCGCGCCGCCAACGCGGTGCTGCGTTCGATCCTCGCCCTGTCGCGCGGCGATACCGTCGCCGCCCGCCTGGCGCTCGCAAGGCTCGGGCTGCCTGCGACCGACAGCCGGGAGAACTACGCCAATTACTTTGCCGAGTTCTTCCTCGGCTTGAGCTACCTGCTCGACGCGCGCCCGGCGACGGCAGCGCGCGGGCTGGAGCAGGCGCTGGCGCGAGCCAGCGCTGCCTTCGGCCGCGCCAGCCCCCCGGCGTGCCTGATCTCCGCCGGCCTGGCCGCGGCTCTGCTCGACCAGGACCAGGGCGACGTCGCCGAGGCCACGCTCGCCACCCGGCTCGGCGTCGTCGAGCGCACCGCAGTGCCCGAGGCGATCATGCACGCCTACGTCACCCTGGCGCGGGTGGCGCTCGACCGTCGCGATCCGGGCCGGGCCAACGACCTGCTCGAAGGCCTGTACCGGCTCGGCGTGCAGCGCCGGCAGCCGCGGATGATCGCCACCAGCCTCGCCGAACAGGTGCGCGTCGAAGCGGTGCTGCAGCGGGCCGAAGGCTGCGCCCGGGCGATCGAGCGGCTGCGCGCGCAGCGCGAGGCCTGGCGCAGCGCCGAGCGCGGCGTCGGCGAGATCATCGACTGGCTGTGCGAGTTCGCCGAGATCCGCGCCGCGCTCGCCGCGCGAGACGCGCAGGCAGCGAGCGAGCGGGCGCTGCAGCTGCTGCGCTCGCCCAGCGCCCGATGGACGCGGGGCCGCCTCGAAGTGATGGCGCTGCGCTGCCTGGCCGAACGGCTGTGCGGCAGGCCGGCCGAGGACCTGCTGCGCGAACTCCGGGACACCGCCAGTGCCAACGGCTTCGTGCGGCTGCTGCGCGAGCTCGAGCCGCTGGCGGTCGAGCAGGCGCGCGGCATCGCGCCGGCGCGGCCGGCACCCGTGGTCCGCGGCCCCCCTGCTGCCGTCGGCGCACCGGTGGCGGTTGTGCCGAGCGGCCTGTTGACCGCCAAGGAGAGCGAGGTGCTGGCGCTGCTGGCGCGCAACTACTCCAACAAGGAGATCGCGCGGGCGCTCGATGTCGGTCCGGCCACCGTCAAGTGGCACCTGCGCAACGTCTTCGACAAGCTCAGCGTCGGCAGCCGCCGCCACGCCGTGCAGCGGGCGCGGATGCTCCAGCTCGTCGAGGCCGAGTCAGTCGGCCAGTGACTCCGCGCGTTTCGCCGCCGGCCACGAACTAGCGCGGGCCACCCACAGCAACGGCCCCCTCCTCCTCGGCGGGGGCGGGTGATCGATCCCCTGAATACATTGGTCGCGAATTCGGCCGAATCGCGAGGCTTGCGCCTGCCGCTTCGGCCAAGAGCGAAGAAGGCGGCCGATGGCAGAGCGGTTGGTGGTTGCGGGCTGGGCGACGATGCCGTTCATCGCCGCCGGCTCCAGTGCGGGGGGTCTGGCCGAACGCGCGATCGGCGCCGCGCTCGAGGCGGCGGGTGTCGACGTCGAACTGATCGACCAGGCCGTCGCCAGCCGCGTCCATGGCGAACCGGCATGCAGCGAACGCGCGCTCGCCCGCGCCGGCCTGACCGGCATCGCGATCTCGATCGTCGGCAACGGCGACGCATCGGGCTCGGTGGCGCTGTTTCACGCCCGACAGGCGCTGCTGTCCGGTGACGCGCAATGCGTGCTCGCGGTCGGCTACGAAGACAGTTCGGAGTCGCCGTCGCAGGCGGCGCGGCGCCTGCTTTCCTGCAGCACGCGGCTCGATCGGCTTGCCGCGCGCGCCGGAATCGGCGAGGAGGCGTTCGCGCGCGTCGCGGTCAAGGCTCGCGCGCATGGGGCGCGCAATCCGGACGCCGTCCACCGGGTGCCGCTGTCGCTGGAACAGGCCGTCGCGGCGCCGATTCTGATGGGCCGCCTTCGCCGTTCGTACGTAAGCGCGGCCAGCTGCGGTGCCGCCGCGCTTGTCCTGTGCACGCCGCGCTTCGCGGCGCAGCACCGATTGAGCGACGACGTGCTGCTGCTCGCGCATGTGCTCGAGAGCGACGATCCGGCCGAGGCGGCAGGCGCGGGCGACCTGGTCGATGCGCTCGGCGGCGGCACGACGCGCCATGTGGCCGAACGCGCCTACGACAGCGCGGGCATCGGTCCGGAGGACGTCGACGTCGCCGAAGTGCACGACTGCTGCGTTGGCGACGAACTGATCGCCTGCGCGGCGCTCGGCCTGTGCGCGCCCGACGCCATCGACGGCTTCGTCCGCTCGGGCGCCGGCACCTACGGCGGATCGGTGGTCGTCTCGCCGTCCGGCGGCATGCTCTCGACGGGCAACGCGCCGGGCGCGACTGGCATCGTGCAGATCTGCGAACTCGCGCGGCAGCTTCGCGGCGAAGCGGGCGCGCGCCAGGTCGACGGCGCACGCATCGCCCTGCAGCACAACGGCACGCCGGGCGGCGCCGTGGCCGTTGCGATCCTGGCGCGCAACGGCTAGGCCAAACCCCTCCCTTGTGACGGGGGCGCGGCGGCTTGCGGTTCGCCAACATTCGGGTCGGGGTGCTTCCAAAGAGAAGCAGCGCGGATTGGCCGGCAACGAGGAGGACCGGAAGGTGCAACGACTGAAAGACAGTGCAAGCAGCAGCCTTCGCAGAAACGCGCTGCGCGCGGCGATCGCCTCGCTCGGCGCCATCGCCGGCAGCGCCGGCGCTTTCGAGATCAACACCGGCAATCCGGACCTCGAGCTGCGCTGGGACAACTCCGTCCGCTACAACCTCGGCGCGCGGGTGCAGAGCCAGGACTCGGCGATCCTCGGCAATGCGAACGCCGACGACGGGGACCGCAATTTCAAGAACGGCTCGATCGTGACCAGCCGCCTCGATGTGCTCTCCGAGTTCGACATCGTCTGGCGCAAGAACTACGGCGCGCGCGTGAGCGCCGCCGGCTGGTGGGATCCGGCCTACAACAACCTCGACGACACCAGCAACGCGACCGCGAACACGCTGCAGAACGGGATCCCGGTCGCCGGCCTGCTCAGCCCCTACTCGAAGCGCTACGCCAAGGGCGTCTCTGGCGAGTGGCTCGACGCATTCGTCTTTGCCAACTTCGACGTCGCCGGCGTGCCCGTCCAGGTGAAGGCCGGCCAGCACACCGTCTACTGGGGCGAAAGCCTGCTGCTCGGCGGTGTCGTGCACGGCGTCGCCTACTCGCAGAACTCGGTGGACCTGTGGAAGGGCCTCGCCACGCCCGGAAGCGAAGCGAAGGAACTGTTCCGCCCGCGCGGCGGCCTCACGATCCAGGCGCAGCCGGCCAGCGAGCTGTCCGTCGTCGGCCAGTGGTTCTACAACTGGCAGGCAGTGCGCCTTCCGGAGTCGGGGACCTATCTGTCGCCCACCGACATGCTGCAGTTCGGCGGCGATTCGATCATCGTCGGCCCGAACCAGCGGCTGTGGAACACGAAGGCGGTGAACGACTCGCGCAACAGCGCCAGCATCGGCGATTACGGCGTCGCCGCGCGCTGGAGCCCGGCGGCGCTCGACGGCACGCTCGGCCTTTACTACCGCAACGCGACCGACATCCTGCCGCAGCTCGTCGTGACCCCGGGCGTGCAGACGCTGCCGTCGCCGCAGGTGTGCCAGGCGGTCGGCGGGCAGCCGCTGGCGCCGATCTCGCCGACGCCGTGCCTGATCAACGGCAATGCGACCAACGTCGCGGACCTGCAGAACTTCGGCAAGGTCGGCACCTACCAGACCGCCTACGGCAACAACATCCACATCTACGGCCTGAGTCTCGCCAAGCAGATCGCCGGCGTGTCGCTCGGCGCCGAAGTCTCGTACCGGCGCAACATGCCGCTGCTGAGCGATCCGGTGCCGGTGCTTCCGGCGCCGCTCGCGGCTGCCGTTCCCGGCGCCATCGCGACCACGGCGATTCCCGCCGACAACGACACTCCCGGCGCGCTCGGCAGCACCTGGCATGGGGTCGTCAACGGGATCGCCATCCTGCCGAAGACGGCGCTGTTCGACACCGCCGACCTGATGGTCGAACTGTCGGGGATGCACGTGTCGAGCGTCACGCAGAACGAAGCGGTGTACAAGGGTCGCGCCGACTACAGCGGCGTCGACAAACCGACGTCGACCTACTTCGGCCTGGCGATCAACTTCACGCCGACGTGGTACCAGGTCTTCCCCGGCGTCGACCTCACGATGCCGCTGACGTGGTCGGGCGGCATCAGCGGCACCGCGGCGACGCTGTTCGGCGGCAACAGGAACGCGGGCGTCTGGAGCGTCGGCGTCGGCGCCACGATCGACCACAAGTACCTCGTGAACCTGTCCTACATCGGCTTCTACGGCCGCAAGGACACGGACGCCACCGGCGCCGCGACTTCGTTCGCCGGCCCGTTCGCCGGCCTGTCCGACCGCGGCTGGGTGTCGCTCACGCTCAAGACGACCTTCTGAGGAGAAATCGAATCATGCTGCGCAAGACATTGATCGCGATCGCTGCCGCCTCCCTGTGCGGCGGCGCATGGGCGGCCGTCTCGGCCGACGAAGCCAAGGCGCTCGGCACCACGCTGACGCCGATCGGCGCCGAGAAGGCCGCCAACAAGGACGGCACGATTCCCGCGTACGGCGGCGGCCTGACGACGCTGCCTGCGGGGTTCAAGAAGGGCGACGGCATGCGGCCCGATCCGTTCGCATCGGACAAGCCGCTGTACTCGATCGACGCCAAGAACGTGGACAAGTACGCGGACAAGCTCACCGAGGGCACGAAGGAGCTGGTCAAGCGCTATCCGGCGTTTCGCATCGACGTGTATCCGACCCATCGCAGCGCCGCGATCTCGAAGCTGGTCGCCGACAACACGCTGAAGAACGCCACCCGCGCGAAGACGACCGACGGCGGCATCGGGCTGGAGAACGCCTACGGCGGCGTGCCGTTCCCGATCCCGAAGGACGGCCACGAAGTGATGTGGAACCACCTGACGCGCTATGTCGGCTTCGCCTACCAGTTCAGGGGCAAGTCGTTCACCGTCGACGCCAGCGGCCGGGCGGCGCTGTCCACGGAGACCGTGAATACCAACCAGTACCCGTACTACGACCCGAAGCAGACGGCGACCGACATCTACTACATGGTGCGCCTCGACTACAAAGGGCCCGCCCGCCGCGCCGGCGAAGCGCTGCTCGTTCACGACCCGCTCAATTATCTGAACGGCAGCCGCCGCGCCTGGCAGTACCTGCCCGGGCAGCGGCGCGTCAAGCTGGCGCCGGACATCGCCTACGACACGCCGAACCCGGTGACTTCGGGCATGACCACCTACGACGATGCCTTCATGTTCAACGGCAAGATGGACCGCTACGACTTCAAACTGGTCGGCAAGAAGGAAATCATCGTTCCGTACAACGCCTACCGGCTCGTCTACCAGACCAAGATGGACGACGTCTTCAAGCCGCAGTTCGTCAACCCCGACGCCGTGCGCTGGGAGCTGCACCGCGTCTGGATCGTCGAGGCGACGCTGAAGTCCGACGCCCGCCACATCTACGCCAAGCGCCGCTTCTACATCGACGAGGACACCTGGATCGCCGTCGCCACCGACGCCTACGACGCGCGCGGCAGCTACTTCCGTGCCGGCTTCAATTTCCTCACGCCGTCGTACGACGAGGCGGCCGTGTACGGCGACTGCAACGTGTTCTACGACCTGATCGCCGGCACCTACACCGTGCTCGGGCTGGTGGCGGAGACGGGCGGCGTCCGCTACATCGCGCCGCCCCCGGAGAAGGAGTGGACCGCCGATTCGCTCGCCGGAACCGGCCTTCGCTGACCGATGACTGACCCCGCGTTCGATCACGCAAGGGACGTGTCGATGAGCCTTCGCAGACGTGGACTGGCGCTGGCGATGGCTGCGCTGCTCGTCGCGCCGAGAGCCTGGAGCGGCACCTATGTCGACGTGCTCGACGCGCCGGCGCACAAGAGCGCGCTCGCCGGGCAGCGGCTCCTGAACGGCGCCGCCGTCGCCGGCGATCGCGTCGTGGTGGTCGGCCAGCGCGGCCACATCCTGTACTCCGACGACCATGGCGGCACGTGGAAGCAGGCGAGCGTTCCGGTGAGCGTCGACCTGGTCGCCGTGCACTTTCCGACGGCCCGTAAGGGTTGGGCGGTCGGTCACAGCGGCGTCGTGCTCGCCACCGACGATGCCGGCGCGACCTGGGTCAAGCAGCTCGACGGCCGCTCGGCGGCGCAGGCGATGGTCGAGTACTACGAGAAGCAGGCGGTCGACGCCGCGCTGCGCGATGAGGCCGCGCGCTTCGCCGACGAAGGTCCCGACAAGCCGTTCCTCGACGTGTGGTTCGATGACGAGAACGTCGGCTACATCGTCGGCGCCTTCAATCTCGTGTTCCGGACCGACGACGGCGGCCGCCACTGGGCGCCGTGGTTCGACCGGACCGACAACCCGAAGCGTTTCCACCTGTATGCCGTGCGCCGCGTCGGCGAGGATCTCTACGCTGCCGGCGAACAAGGCCTCGTGCTGAAGCTCGATCCGAAGGCGCAGCGGTTTCGAGCCGTGCCGACGCCGTACGAAGGCACGTACTTCGGCATCACCGGCAGGCCGGGCAGCGTGATCGTGTTCGGGCTGCGCGGCAACGCCTACCGCACCACCGACGGCGGCGCGTCCTGGCGCAAGGCCGACACCGGAATCCCGGTCGGCCTGACCGCAGGCGCGCTCATGCCCGACGGGCGGATCGTTCTCGTGAGCCAGGCCGGGCACGTCCTGGTGTCGTCCGACTCCGGCGCCACGTTCGCGCCGGTGGCCTCTGCCCGTCCCGCGCCGGGGGCGGCGGTGGTCGCCGTCGGCGCCGGCGGCATCGTCGTCGCCGGTCCGCGCGGCGTGCAGGCATCGCCGCTGCCCTGACCAACGCCGCACAAGGAAACTTCGCCATGGCCACCGGCACACCCGGCACTGTCGACGCGATGCCCGTCGTCAGGGATGCAAGCGCGTTCGATCCGAACTCCGGAAACCTGCTCGAGCGAATCATCTTCAACAACCGGCTCGCGGTGCTGATCGCCTGCGCGATCGCCAGCATCGTGCTCGGCTGGCTGGCGGTCGACCGGCTCGTGCTCAACGCGAGCTTCGAGAAGATGATCCCGCAGAGCCAGCCGTACATCCGCAACTACCTCGAGCACAAGAACGAGCTGCGCGGCCTGGGCAACTCGATCCGCGTCGTCGTCGAAAACACCCGGGGCGACATCTTCGATGCGCACTACATCGAGGCGCTCAAACAGATCAACGACGAGATCTTCCTCACCCCGGGCGTCGACCGGGCCTGGGTCAAGTCGCTGTGGACGCCGGCGATCCGCTGGACCGAGGTGACCGAGGAAGGCTTCCAGGGCGGGCCGGTGATGCCCGACCGCTACGACGGCTCGCCGGCCGCGAACGAGCAGCTGCGCGCCAACATCGCGCGCTCGCCGTCGGCCGGCAGCCTGATCGCCGACGACCTGAAGTCGAGCATGATCTTCGTGCCGCTCGCCGACCGCGATCCGCGCACCGGCACGCGTCTGGACTACCGCGGGCTGTCGCGCCTGCTCGAAGAAAACGTCCGGGCCAAGTACGAGCTGGCGAAGGATCTCGAAACGAACGTGCGCGGCAAGGAGACCGCGCACATCAAGGTGCGCATCATCGGCTTCGCCAAGCTGGTCGGCGACCTGATCGACGGTCTGACGCAGGTGATGACGTACTTCGGCGTCGCGGCGCTGATCGCAGTGGCGATCCTGTACCTGTACACGCGCTGTGTGCGCAGCACGCTGCTGGTCGTCGCCTGCTCGCTCGCGGCCGTCGTCTGGCAGCTCGGCCTCGTTGCCCTGCTCGGCTTCGAGCTCGACCCGTTCTCGATCCTGGTGCCGTTCCTGGTGTTCGCGATCGGCGTGTCGCACGGGGCGCAGAAGATGAACGGCATCATGCAGGACATCGGCCGCGGCACGCACCGGATCGTCGCCGCGCGCTACACGTTCCGGCGGCTGTTCCTCGCCGGACTGACGGCGCTGCTCGCCGACGCGGTCGGCTTCGCGGTGCTGATGTTCATCGACATTCCGGTGATCCAGGACCTCGCGCTCGCCGCCAGCGTCGGCGTGGCGGTGCTCATCTTCACCAACCTGATCCTGCTGCCGGTGCTGCTGTCGTACACCGGCGTGAGCGCGACCGCGGCGCAGCGCAGCCTCGCTGAGGAGCGAGACGAAAGCCGGGGCCGGGGCCTGGGGCGGCTGTGGGACCTCCTCGACCGCTTCACCGAGCGGCGCTGGGCGACCGGTGCGGTGGCGGCGGCGGCGGCGCTTGCCGTGGCCGGATTCGCCGTCAGCCTGAACCTGAAGGTCGGCGATCTCGATCCGGGGGCGCCGGAGCTGCGTTCCTCGTCGCGTTACAACGTCGATAACGCGTACATCACCGCCCATTACGCGTTGTCGAGCGACCAGTTCGCGGTCATCGTCAAGACGCCGCCCGAAGGCTGCCTGAAGGAGCAGACGCTGGTCGAGGCCGACCGGCTGGCGTGGACCCTGCAGCAGATTCCCGGCGTGCAGGCGACGGTGTCGCTGGCCGACGCCGTGCGCCTGATCACTTCGGGCTCGTACGAAGGCAGCCCCAAGTGGCTGACGCTGGCCCGCAACCAGGAAACGCTGAACTACGCCGCGCAGCAGGCGAGCGTCAACAACCCCGATCTGTTCAACGGCGACTGCTCGGTGATGCCGGTGATCGCCTACCTGACGGACCACAAGGCGGAGACGCTCGATCGCGTGGTCCGGGTCGCCGAACAATTCGCGCAGGAGCACAGCACGCCCGATCGACAGTTCCTGCTCGCCGCCGGCAGCGCCGGCATCGAGGCCGCCACCAACATCGTCGTCCAGCAGGCGAATCGCACCATGCTGCTCTACGTCTACGGCGCCGTGATCCTGCTGTGCTTCATCACCTTCAGGAGCTGGCGCGCGGTCGTGGTCGCGATCGTCCCGCTGGCGATCACCTCGATCCTGTGCGAGGCGCTGATGGTCGCCCTCGGCATGGGAGTGAAGGTCGCCACCCTGCCGGTGATCGCGCTCGGCGTCGGCATCGGCGTCGATTACGCGCTGTATCTGCTGTCGGTGCAGCTCGCGCAGCAGCGTGCCGGACTGCCGCTCGCGCAGGCGTACAAGCGCGCGGTGCAGTTCACCGGCAAGGTGGTGGCGCTGGTCGGCATCACGCTCGCCGCCGGCGTCATCACCTGGGCCTTCTCGCCGATCAAGTTCCAGGCCGACATGGGCATCCTGCTCACGTTCATGTTCCTGTGGAACATGATCGGCGCACTGGTGCTGATTCCGGCCCTGTCGCACTTCCTGCTGCCCGACCGCGAGCGCGGCCGCGCGACTGGCGCCGACACGGCGCTGATGGCGGCGGCGGTCGCGACGACCTCGGCCCGCTGAGCGAAAGGACGCCGCATGTACCGTCACCTGCTCGTACCCCTCGACGACACCGGGATCTCCGCCGACAACGTCAGCGCGGCGGTCGAGTTCGCCCGCACGATCGGCGCGCGGATCACGTTCTTTCACGCCCAGGCCGACTACTCGGCCACCGGCGACGGCGCGCTGATGCACGCGATGTCGCCGTCGACGTTCGCCGATCGGGCCGCAGGCGGCGCGCTCGCAATCCTTGCCAAGGCGGAAGCGGCCGCCCGCGCCGCCGGCGTCACCTGCCGCGCGGTCTGCTCGGTGAGCGACAAGCCGGCGCAAGCGATCGTCGAGGCGGCCGAACGCGAGAGCTGTGATCTCGTGTTCATGGCCTCGCACGGCCCGACATCGATCGGCGGTGTCATGCTGGGCTCGCAGACCCTGAAGGTGCTTGCAGGGGCAAAGACCGCGGTGCTCGTATCGCGCGTCGCGCGCAACGCCGAGCACGCCGCGCGGGATGCCGCCATCGCCAGGATCAAGGACGAGCATCGTTCGCTCGCCGCCGTGCTGCACCTGCTGCGCCGCGTCGCCTCGGAAAAGGCGGACGGCAAGGCGCTGGACACGCAACTGCTGCGTGGTGCGATCCACTATCTGCGAGCCTTCCCGCAGACGCTCCATCACCCGAAAGAGGAGCGCTACATCTTCGCGCGGCTGCGCAGGCGATCGCCGGAACTCGATCGCGTGCTCGACGAGCTGGAGCTGGAGCACACCGGCGGCGTGACGCTGCTCGACGCGTTGGCCTGCGCCATCGACGCCTACGAGCGCGAGCCCGATTCGGGGTCAGCGGTCGCTCGCGCGATCGAGGCGTTCACGATCGCGCAGTGGCGGCATATCGAGACCGAGGAACGCACGGTCCTGCCGGCGGCGCAGGAGCTTCTGACCGATGCCGAATGGCGCGACATCGCCAAAGCGTTCGAGGGCAACGGCGATCCGCGCTTCGATCGCCTGATCGACGGCGAGTTTCGCGCCATGTTCGCGCGAGTCATGAATCTGGCACCGCGGGCCGGCAGCGAATCGGCCTCGGAGCAGGTTTGAGCGGACAACGCTCTGGGTCGGCAGGTCCAGGCGCTGCCCTCGGCCGGCCGCGGCTGGCGAATGGCGCGGATCCCCATCGCCTGGGTACCGGCGCCGGCCGTGGCGCCTCGCCGCGGGGCCGACACGCAGGCCGCCACGTCTTCGCCGCGGATGTGGGCTTTCGCAACGTGTTCGGTCGCTGTCGTTGCTTGCGCCCATTGCCTGCGGTGTCCTCATGCCGCGCACTTTAGGCGCCGCGATGAGAAAATCGGTCAGCGAACTGTCGCCATTCGGTCCAGTCAGGCGGAAGCGAGCCCGCCGACGGCGCTTGCGCGGGTGGCGGCACTGAGGCACGAGCCCGATCGGCCCGCGATTTCGAACCCGAAGGCGGGCGCTGCGCGTGGCCGGGCATAGGCGCGGCGACTGCTGAGGCGGCGCCGCCGCGATCGGGCCGAGCCGTGATGCTCTAAGAGCTTGCGGCCGCCCTCGTGCCGCCACGGACCAGGGCAAGCGCCCGCGTCACGGCATCTGTTCCCGCGCCTTCTGGAAGACGATCGACGAGTGCGGCGAGTGCCTGGCGGTCCTTGGCCTTGGCGCCTCCGTGTCGGCACAGGTCGACGAGCGCAAGCAGCTCCAGCCAGGCAGCCTCCTGCGCGCGTGCCTCCTCGATTGCGGTTCGTACCGAGGCCTGGGCGGCCGCCGGTTGTCCGCGCGCGCGTGCGATCGCCGCCTTGATCAGGAGCAGCCGCGGCAGGTAGATGCGCTCCTCGTGGG
>CAYLZU010000073.1:0-11998 GCA_964388005.1 uncultured Burkholderiaceae bacterium | reverse complement strand
CTGCTGACCGTCAACGGCATCGAGGTCATCTACAACCACGTGATCCTGGTGCTCAAGGGCGTGTCGCTCACCGTGCCCGAAGGCGGCATCGTCGCCCTGCTCGGCGCCAACGGCGCCGGCAAGACCACGACCCTGCGCGCGGTGTCGAACCTGCTGCACGGCGAGCGCGGCGAGGTCACCAAGGGCTACATCGAGTACAAGGGCGACCGCATCGAGCGGCTCACCGCCTACGAACTGGTCAAACGCGGCGTGGTGCAGGTGATGGAGGGCCGCCGCTGCTTCGCCCACCTGACGGTCGAGGAGAACCTGCTGACCGGCGCCTACTCGCGCGGTGTCTCGCGCGGCGAGGTCGACAGCGCGCTGGAGAAGGTCTACGCCTACTTCCCGCGCCTGAAACAGCGCCGCAACTCGCAGTCCGGCTACACCTCCGGCGGCGAACAGCAGATGACGGCGATCGGCCGGGCACTGATGGCGCGACCGAACATGATCCTGCTCGACGAGCCGTCGATGGGCCTGGCGCCGCAGGTGGTCGACGAGATCTTCTCGATCGTCAAGGACCTGAACGACAAGGAGAAAGTCTCGTTCCTGCTCGCCGAGCAGAACACCAACATCGCGCTGAAGTACGCCCACTACGGCTACATCCTCGAAAGCGGCCGCGTGGTGATGGACGGCGCGGCCAAGGACCTGGCCGAGAACGAGGACGTCAAGGAGTTCTACCTCGGCATCTCGCGCGAGGGGCGCAAGAGCTTCCGCGACGCCAAGTTCTACCGCCGCCGCAAGCGCTGGCTGGCCTGAGCGCGATGGGCGGTCCCGAACGCTCGGACTTCGAGCGGCAGCGAGAACGAAGCCGGGCGGGCGCCGTGGGCCGGCCCGCGGCTGCGATCGCCTGCTCCCGCTTCGCGCCGAGCGCCTGGTCTTCGATCGGCGGCGGGAAGCAACGTGGCTCGTGAACGACAGGGGAGGATTGCGGCGGCATCGGCGGGACGGCAGGCCGCGCCGGATCATCGACGAACGGCCTACGGCATCCGGCCGCGGGCATGCTTCCGGGGCGGGCAGTACAGTGGCCCGCGACCGTGCCAGCGCAGCGGTCGTGGCGACAACCCGCCTCGACCTCGCGGCACGGTCGACCGGTCTCCGCGCCGCGGCAGCGATGCCGCGAGCCGGTTCCCATGCCCCGCGATCAGGAGTGATTCCAGATGCCCGGATCCATCGTTGCAATCGCCACGAGCGACGCCGCCCGGCATGTGTCCGCGGCGCTGCTGCTGGCGTCGCTGGTCGCCGTGAGCGCCGGATGCAGCCGCAAGAGCGAGACGACAGCGGCAGCACCGAAGCCGCAGGCCGCCGCCAGTGCCGGCAGCTCGGTACTCGATCCGCAGGCCACGATCGACAACGTCAAGAGAAAGCTCGACGCCGCCGCCGAGCAGGACCGGAAGCGGCGGGACCAGATCGAGGAGCAGACGAAGTAGCACCCCGCCGGGGATGTCCCGATGAGTGAACATTTCGACGCCCGAGAAACGCGCAGCCCCGCCGAGCGCGAGCGAGACCTCTACGAGCGGCTGCCGGCGCTGATCGCCACCGCGGTCCGGGCGCCCGGCTGGCGCGCGCATCTGGGCAACATCGATCCGGCGGCGATCAGCTCGCCGCAGGAACTGGCGACGCTGCCCGTGCTGCGCAAGGGCAGCCTGCCGGCGATGCAGAAGGATGCGGCGCCGTTCGGCGGCCTGCTCCCGGACCCGGCGTACTCGTTCGCGCGGATGTTCACTTCTCCTGGCCCGATCTACGAACCAGAGGGGCGCCAGGACGACGCCTGGCGCTCGGCCCGTGGGCTGTTCGCGGCCGGGTTCCGTCTCGGCGATGTGGTTCTGAACACCTTCTCCTACCATCTGACCCCTGGCGGCTTCATCCTCGACTCCGGCGCCCGCGCGGTCGGCTGCACGGTGATCCCGGCCGGCCCGGGCAATACCGAGCAGCAACTCGAACTGATCGCGCACCTGCGCCCGGTGGCCTACTGCGGCACGCCGGACTTCCTGAAGATCCTGCTCGATGCGGCGGAGAAGGCCGGGCGTCCGGCGCAATCGATCCGCAAGGCAGCCGTTTCGGGCGCCGCCTTTCCGCCATCGCTGCAAGCGGAGATCCGCGATCGCGGCATCGATGCCTACCAGCTGTACGCCACCGCCGACCTCGGCTGCATCGCCTACGAGACGCCGGCGCGCGAGGGCATGGTCGTCAACGAGGACGTGCTGCTGGAGATCGTCCGCCCGGGCACCGGCGACCCGGTCGCGCCGGGAGAGGTTGGCGAGATCGTCGTCACGTCCTTCGACCACCATCACCCGTGGATCCGGCTGGCGCTCGGCGATCTGTCGGCCGTGCTGCCGGGCCAGTCGCCCTGCGGCCGGACCAACACCCGCATTCGCGGCTGGATGGGTCGGGCCGATCAGACGACCAAGGTCAAGGGCATGTTCGTGCGCCCGGAACAGATTGCCGAGGTCGGGCGCCGCCATGCCGAACTCGGACGGCTCAGGCTGGTCGTTTCACGCGCCGGCGAGACCGACGCGATGACGCTCAGGGCCGAATCGCGGACGCAGGATGCCGCCCTGGCGCAGGCGGTGGCCGAGACGCTGCGGGCCGTCACCAAGCTCGGCGGCGCGGTCGAACTGCTCGCCGAGGGGACCCTGCCGAACGACGGCAAGGTCATCGACGACACCCGAAGCTACGCCTGACGCCCGGGCCGCGACAACCGGCGTCGCGACCCCGCAGCAGCCAGCCTGTCGAGTCAGCGCTTCCTGGCGGCCGTCGCCGGAGACTTGCTCGCGGCCTTCCGGGCAGGCGCCTTGGCGGCCGTCTTTCCGGCTGGCGCCGCCTTCTTCGCCGGGGCGACCGCGACGGCGGTCTTCGCGGCCGCCTTCACCGGGATCTTCTTCGCGGCCGCCTCCGGCCCGGCGTCGGCTTCGCCTTCCGCGCCCGGCGGCGGCTTGGTCGAGATCACCTGATAGCCGGGAGGCGGTGCCGCCTTCTCCTCGTTGATCGCCCACAGCTTCAGCGCATCGGCCTGCGTCGGCACCGTGCCGGCGGAAACCCGGGAGCGGCGCGCCGCCACGGAATCGCGCACGATCTTCTCGACCACGTCGAGCGGCAGCCGCGTCAGGTCGGAGAATTTGATGAAGCTGCGCTGCGGATTGATGCCCGGCAGCGCGTCCTTGTGCTTGACGATGACCTCCTGCTCCGCCACGTACAGCGACATGTGCCGCCGGCCCGACTCGAGCGCGAACAGCGGCCCGTCGAGTTCGTAGAAGGCCAGGCCATAGCGCATGCTTTCGCGCACACCCCGCGCGGAGCGGCGGATCATGCTGCATACGCGAGCCATCGCGACCCTGCGGTCTGGCGGCAGATCCCTGAGGTAGGCGCCGACCGTCGTTGGGGTCATGTCCATGCTGACTTCCTCCGGCTTCTGCGTCCGAACAACACGTAATTTTAACTGACTGCCTGCAAGCGTCAGATTCGCCGCCGTTCCGGGACGCAGGGCGGGGCCCGAGAGGGCCGGCGGCCGGACCCCGGTCCGGATCAGGTGCGCGGCCGGTAGAAGACGAAGGTTGCGGCGAATTCGACCCGCAGCAGGCGGTTCGCCTCTTGTGCGGCGCAGGACGGCGGCGGCATGCCGCCCTGGGTGTCGAGCCGCTGCACATAGGTGATTCCCGAGAACACGCCCTTGCCGAAGCTCCTGGTGGACATCAGCAGCAAGGGCAGCGTCTCGGCGCTCGGCGCCCTGTCGTGGGCCTCGACCGTCCCGAGCAGGCGGCTGCCGTCGCGATGCTCGAACGAGAAGTTCGCCCCGTGACGGCCGACCGGCTTTCCGTCGCCGTCGAACAGCTCGGCATCGGGTTGCCGGAACCGCCACTCGAATGCCGCTCCCGAACGCTCGCACCGGAAGACCTGGGCGCCTTTGGCCGCCAGTCGCAGCACCGGATCGTGGCCGTCCGGAACCTTGATGCGGCTGAGGAGCCCCAGCGACGGCGCCAGGGATGGCGAATCGGCGGGCGCCGCCGGTCCCGGCCGAACCTGGCCCGTTGGGACCGCGCAACCGCACAGAAGGAGGGCGGCAACGAGGCTGGCGGCGCGCGCAGCCATCAGGCGCCGTCCCGGTTGCGCAGCCTGCCGCCGGCGATCTCGGCCGCACCGGCGCGGATCAGCTCCTGAACGAAGGAGTCGAGCAGCGGCTCGAACTCGCGCTGGCCGAAGTAGCGCCGATGAATCAGCCGCAGGTACTGGGCGGCGGCGAAGTGGCGGTGCAGTTCCTCGAGCGTCGCGCTGCGCACCTCGAGCAGCCAGAACTTGATCAGCACCTTGGCCGCATGCCGGGCGTTGCGCTCGGGATCGCCGCGCAGGCTGTCGAGGCGCCGGAACGCCACCTCAAGCGCGGCATCGACAGCGGTGAACGCGGCGCCGTGACCGGGCACGACCGTGCGCGGCGAAAGCCTTGCGATCGTCTCCAGCGCCTGCTGCTGCTCGGCGAACCCCGAGCCGCCTTCGAGTTCGGGAAAGATGACGCCGAAGCCGTTCTCCCACAGGGCGTCGGCCGAGATCAGGATGCGTTCGTCGTCGTTGTACAGCAGCACCATCTCGGGATCGTGCCCGCCGCCCGACAGCACCTGCCACTGCAACGCGCCCAGCCGCAGCGGCTGGCCGGGATCGATCAGCTGGTCGTAGTGGAAGCGGGCGCAGCGCTGCCCGGTCGGCGCGTAGTTCAGCCGCGTCTGGTCCCAGTCGCGCACGGCCTGCGCCTGTCCGGGCGGAATGGTGATCGCCGCTCCGAAGCGGGCCGACAGCGCGGCGTTGCCGCCGACATGGTCGGAGTGCAGGTGCGTGTTGACGATCCGCGCCAGTGGGCGGCCACGGGCGGCCTGCTCGACCAGCCGCACCGTGAGATCGGCGTGCGCCACGTAACCGGTGTCGACCACCGAGCACGAGCCGCCTTCGTCGAAGACGATGTTGTTCGAGCTCAGCCAGCCGCGCTCGATCAGCTGCATCGTCGGCGGCAGGCGAACGGGCCCGTTTGCCCTGGTCATGTTCATGGCCGATACGCCTGCACGATGCGGGCGAAGGCATCGAGCAGTTCCGGCGAGCCGCCGAAGAAGAAGCGGAAGCGGCCGTTGGCGGTGCGCACCATCAGGCGGCGGGCGAACGGCGGCCCGAACAGCCTTGCGCTGTGCACTTCGTTCCAGAGGACCTTCTTGTCGGTGAGGCCGGTCTGGCGGATGCCGGCGGCGTCGATCGTGGTGGTCGAACGGATCAGCACCCAATAGGAGGCGACCAGCGCCAGCATGCCGAGTCCGAGCATCCAGTAGCCCTGCGCCGCCGCGTCGTCCTGGGGCAGGTTCAGCGTCGCACGGGCGGCCATCGCCATCACCACCAGCAGCATCGCCGTCGCCAGAGCCCGGAACGTGCGGCCATAGGCCGGACCGGAAACGGACCGGGAAAAGTCCGGCGGCGTCATCGAGCGACCGGCGCCAGCCGCACGGGAGCGATGCCGGTGCCGTTCCCGAGCCCGCGCCGCGAGCCACTGCGCCGGCTGCGCATCGGCGCCTTCATATCGGGTCGACGACCAGCAGCGTCGCGGTGGCGGCGAGCGCCACTTCGCCACGCTGGTTGCGCGCCTCGCCATCGAGCCAGACGAGGTCACCGCCGAGCGACGGCTTCGGCTGCATCCGCGACACGGTCCAGGCCAGTTGCAGCGTGTCGCCGGCATGCACGGCCCGGTGGAAATGCAGCTTGGACTCGAGGCCCAGCGGCTGCGCATGGCGGGAAAAGTGCGACGCCGTGAGCGCCATCAGCAGCGAAGCGCTGTGCGTGCCGCTGGCGATCAGGCCGCCGAAGCGGGAGCGCGCCGCCACGGCCTCGTCGTGATGCAGCGGATTGCTGTCGCCGACGGAGTCGGCGAAGGCGCGGATCGACTCGGCGCTCAGATGCACTGACTGCGTGAAACGCTCGCCGACCACCGCCCGCGGCCGCATCAGGCGCAGCCTCGCGTCGCCGTCGAGCGGTGCTCGCCGCCGGCCCCGGCGGTCATCGGTTGACGGCGCGCCGCTGCTCGCCCATCGGCAAACCGGCGGCGCGGCGCATGTCCTCGGAACCGAACACCGCCGCACCGCGCAGCCAGTCGACGAGCATCGGCAGCGACTCGAAGCCCCAGATGGCGCGGACCCCGTGGACGGTGCGGGCGACCGCGGTCGGCACTCCGAACACGCCGGCGGCGATCGCCGCCTCGCCGTTGGCGCGCAGGCGGACCTTGACCTCCGCCGTGTCGATTGCCTCCGGCGCCAGGCCGAGGCTGGCGAGCAGGCGGCCGAAGGCGGGCTCGTCGGGCAGGGCGCCGTCGCGCCAGACGTACCGGAACAGCCGCTCGACCGCTTCGCGCCCGCATCCGGCGGCGATCGCCGCGCGCAGCAGCGGCAGCGGATTGAACGGGTGCCTCGCCGGAGCCCGCATCGGGATGCCGTGACGTTCGGCGAGCCAGACGCAGTGTTCGTAGGTGAAGCGGCGCTTCGGCGGCACTTCCGCCGGTCCCATGTGGCCCCAGTGCTGCAGCAGGCCGGCGAACAGCACCGGCCGGTACCGGACCGACGGCGCCGGCTCGATCCGCGCCAGCGCCGACGGCAGCGCTTCGAAGGCGAGGTAGGAGTACGGCGAGACGAAGTCGAAGTACCAGTCGATTTCGGCCGCGGCCGCCACCCGGTCGCCGCGGCGGCGGCCAAATGGTCCTTCGCTCTCGCTGTGCCCGGTCGCGCTCATTCAGGGGCTCCTCGGCGGCGCCCGAGTTCCGCCCACACGGCGCGCTTCTCCTCGTCGTCGAACACGCTCCAGTGCGCGATCTCGTCGATCGTGCGCAGACAGCCCTCGCACCAGCCGGTGGCGGGGTCGATGCGGCAGATCGAGATGCATGGCGACGGAACGGCGGCCGCCGAAGGGATCCGGACGATGCTGGGCATGGGGACAAACGCGTGACCGGAGCAACGGGTGGCGGATTTTCGCACCGTTGCCACTTATGAACTTCTTAGCACGCCTTTAGCCAGGATTTAGGAGCGAGGGTTTGCCCCGATTCCTACGCTTCGGTTCGTCGGAAGACACGACTGGACTCGATCCGCAAGAACAGGAGGAACACACGATGCACGGCAAGCGACTGGACCTGTATGGACCCATTCACAAGGCGCTGCGCAGCTTCATAGCCGAGGTGCTCGGCGCGATCGGCAGGCTGGATGCCGATGACGATGTCGAGCGCGCCGGCGCCCTGTCGCAGCTTCGCTCGTTGCTCGACCTGATGGACCACCACGCCGACGTCGAGGACGAGTTCATCCATGCGGCGATGCAGTCGCGCCGGCCGGGTTCGGCCGAGCCGCGCGGCGACGAGCATCGCCGGCAGCGGGTCGTGCTGCGCGATCTGCGCCGGCTGGCTGACGATGTCGAGCGCGCGCCGGGCGCGGGTCGTGCCGCGCTCGCGCAGCGGCTGTACCGGACCCTGGCGCTCGTCGTCGCCGAAAACCTGGCGCACATGGACGAGGAAGAGACGCTGCACAACGCCGTGCTGTGGGCGGAGTTCAGCGACGATGAGCTGGCGGCGATCCACGACCGCATCGTCGCCTCGACCGAGCCGCGGCAGATGGCCGAAGTAATCCGCTGGATGGCGCCGAGCCTGACGCCGGCGGAGCGCGCGGCGCTGTTCGGCAGCCTCAGGTCAAAGGCGCCGGCCGACGTTTTCCACAGGCTGCTGGAAGTGGCGCGGCCGCACCTGGCGCAGCGCGACTGGAACAAGCTCGTCTTCAGCATCAGCGCCGCGCCGCGCGCCGCTTGACGACAACAGCCGGCCAGCAGGCCCTCGGCCTCATGTTCCCAGGCGCCCTGCCGCCGCTCGCTCGACGAGCCAAGGTGTCGCTGCGGATCGAAGAGCCGAGCGCTTCGGACCGGCCGTGCGCGCTCAGGCCGCGGCTTCTTCGAGCGCGAGCGGCGCGTCGGCCTCGAAGCGGAAGCGGCCACGGCCGGTCTTGACGATGCGCAGCCGCGGGCAGCGCTCGGGCAGCCGTCGCGCCAGCAGGATGAGCCGCGCTTCGAGGTTGTCGCTGATGTCGGGCAGGTGCAGCGACGGATCGAGCCGCAGCTCGCGGTTGGTGAACTCGGTGCGCCGTCCGGCGGCGTGCTCGCGCGCCAGCTTCCACAGGATCGCGCCGGCCACACCCTTGATCAGGTATTCGTCGTCGATGAAGATGCTGTCGTTGACCGCGTAGTGGCGGACCCGCACCGGCGTTCCCGCCGCCGGGGCGGGTTCGGGTTCCGAAGCCGCGGGCTGGGCGTCGTGCGACTCGGCGGCGAGCCGCAGCAGCGCGATGCTGGCGCCGAGCTGGGCGGCCAGCGCCACCAGCAGGTCCTCGTGCTCGAACGAGAAGCGCTCGTCGTCGGCGCTCTCCGCGTACAGCACGCCGACGACCTGGTCGGTGACGACGATCGGCACCGCCAGCTGGCTGCGCGGCGCCGGCAGTCCCGGCAACGGGATCTCGCTTTCCAGCTGCTCGCCCAGTCCCGAGGCGCGGATCTCCTCGGCGATCGCGCGGCCGTAGCTGTACTCGGCGGTGAAGTGCGAGATGCGGATCGGCGCCCGCTGCGCCGCCGCCACGCCGATCACGCCCTGGCCGAGCGCGATCTCCGAGCCCAGGCCGGAGGCGTCGTAGCCGCGGCTGGCGACCATGAACAGCCGCGGCGTGCGCCTGCCGCCGGCGTCGAGCAGCAGCAGCATCGAGTGCGCGATGCCGAGCTCGGACTCGAGCGCCGCCAGCGTGTCGTCGAGCAGCGTCGCCAGGTCGGTGTGGGCGGCGATCCGGCTGGCGAGCGGCCGCAGCAGCGCCAGCGGACTGCAGCCGGCCTCGGGCGTCGGCGCGCTCGGCCCGGGTACCGCTTCGATGCCCTCGACGCGATACACGTCCGAGCCGCGCAGCCTGAACACCCCGGCCATGCCGGAGTGCGAGGCGATGCCCGCCAGCCGCGCCCGCATCGACTCGAACAGCGGCCCGGAGTCCTCGGTGCGCAGGTAGCGCAGCGCCAGCCGCCACCGTTTGCCGGTGCGCGGGTCGACCACCAGCGCCACCGCGTGCGGGTGCGCCAGCACGTTCTCGCGCGTCTTGTTGAAGAACTGGTAGCTCAGCGCCACGTGCTGCGGGTCGACGTAGTGCACCTGCGACACGTAGGTCACGTTCGGCGTGCCGTCGAGGCTGCAGCTGGCCAGCAGCGACGGGATCACGCCCTCGAAACAGGGGCGCAGCGCCGCGAGCGGCACCTCGCCGCCGTCGTCGCGGCGCGGCTGGCCCGCTGGCGGCGACGCGCTCATCCGGAAATGCGTTCGCCGGCCCGCGGCCCAGGCGTCTGCGCGAACACCGCGGTCGGCGCGAAGTGCACCGCCAGCAGCGCCTCGGGGGAGAAGGAGAAGAGCACGCGCAGCGCCGGCTCGGAGTAACCGAGAGGCACGAGGTGCTCGACGATGGCGTCGACGTGCAGCCTGGCCCGCACCTGCTGCGTCGGGCTCGCCGGGGCGATGCGGGCCCGCGCGCCCTTGATCTGTACCGTCCGGTGCGTGGCCGGCAGCGAGAAGACCACCGCCACCGGGCTGCCGGCGCCGATGTCGGCGGCGATGCGCGCCGACTGCTGGCCGTCGATCAGCACCGTCAGCGACCGGCGATCGCCGCCGACGATGCAGCCGACCGCCTTGCCGACCGAGGGCATCAGCCGCGCATCGCGGGTGGCGATCGACATCGACGTGACGCCGATGATGAATTCGGCGGTGGCGCGGTCGATTTCGACGGCCGACGCGTCCATGATCGTCATCGAGGCGGCATTCGTTCTAGAGTGCCGGCGCATTCTACGAGCGTGTCGCCGGAGCGAGCGCGGCCGGGAGCTTGTCCGTGGTCGGATCGCACGCGCGAGCGATGCGCGGACAGGCTCTAAGCTCGGCCGGACCATGCCCGCCGCGCGACTGCCGCTCGATGCCCGTGCCTACAGCCTGCTCGTCGTCTGCACGATGCTGTGGGGGCTACAGCAGGTGGCGATCAAGCTCGCGCTGCCATCGGTCGCGCCGCTGACGCAGGCGGCGATCCGCTCGATCCTCGCCTTCGCGCTGCTGCTCGGCTGGGCGCGGCTGCGCGGCATCCGTCTGTTCGACCGCGACGGCACGCTCGCCGCCGGCATCGTCGCGGGCGTCCTGTTCGGCGCCGAGTTCTGCTTCATCTATGCCGGCCTCGGCCACACGACGGCGTCGCGCATGGTCGTATTCATCTACCTGGCGCCGGTGCTGACCGCGCTCGGGCTGGCGCTGTTCGTGCCCGGCGAACGCCTGGCGGCGGCGCAGTGGGCCGGCGTGCTGCTGGCGTTCGCGGGACTCGTGACGGCCTTCGCCGACGGTTTTGCCGCGCCCGGCCGCGCGACGCTGCTCGGCGATGCCTTCGGCGTCGTCGCGTCGGCGCTGTGGGCGGCGACGACGGTGCTGATCCGCGGCTCGGCGCTGGCGCGGGTCAGTGCCGAAAAGACGCTCGCGTATCAGCTCGGCGTCTCGGCGCTGCTGCTGCCGCTGGCGGCCTGGGCGCTCGGCGAGCCGGGCGTGATCCGGCTCGACGCCGTCGCTGCCGGCAGCCTGCTGTTCCAGGGCGTGGTGGTCGCCTTCGCCAGCTATCTCGCCTGGTTCTGGCTGCTGACCCGCTACTACGCCGCGCGGCTGGCGGTGTTCTCGTTCCTGGCGCCGCTGTTCGGGGTGGCCTTCGGCGTCTGGCTGCTCGGCGAGCGGCCGAGCCCGGCCTTCTCCGTCGCGGCGGCGATGGTCGGCGCCGGGATCGGGCTGGTCAACGTGCGCCGCTCGCGCGCCGAAACGAAAGCGGGCGGTCGCGGTCTGTCAGGGTGATGGACCGACGCACGCTCCTCGCAGGCCTGCCGGCGCTCGCCAGCGTCACGCTGCTGCCGGCGGCGGCGCAGCCGGCGCCGCTGCGGCGGCCGATTCCGGCAAGCGGCGAGCCGATCGGCGCCGTCGGCCTCGGCACCTGGCTCACCTTCGACGTCGGCGACGAGGTCGTCGCCCGCACGCGCCGGCTGCAGGTGCTGCGCGCCTTCTTCGAGGCCGGCGGCGGCATGATCGACGCCTCGCCGATGTACGGCCGCGCCGAGCGACTGCTCGGCGAACTGCTGCCGCAGGTCGAGCATCGCGGCCGGCTGTTCGCGGCAACCAAGGTCTGGACCGCGTTCGCCCGCGTCGGGCCGGCGCAGATGGCCGAATCGCTGCGCCTGTGGGGGCCGGGCGGCGACGGCCGCGTGCCCGGCGGCGAGCGGCGCCGCTTCGACCTGATGCAGGTGCACAACCTGCTCGCCTGGCCCGAGCATCTGAAGACGCTGCGGCAGTGGAAGGAGCAGGGCCGTTGCCGCTACATCGGCGTGACCACCTCGCACGGCCGCAAGCACGACGAGATGGAGACGATCCTGCGGCGCGAGCCGATCGACTTCATGCAGATCACGCTGAACCTCGCCGACCGCTCGGCGCTGCCGCTGATCGATCTGGCGTCTTCGCGCGGCGTCGCGGTGATCGTCAACCGGCCGTTCGACGGCGGGCTGCTCTTCAACCGCGCGGCGCAACGGCCGCTGCCCGCCGTCGCCCGCGAACTCGGCTGCGACAGCTGGGCGCAGCTGTTCCTGAAGTGGATCCTCGCCCATCCGGCGGTGACCTGCGCCATCCCGGCGACCACCGATCCCGCCCACGCGGCCGAGAACATGGGTGCGGCTCGCGGCCCGGTGCCGGATCCGGCGCAGCGCCGGCGGATCGCGGCGGCGTTCGACGCGCTCTGACGGGCAGCGGTGCAGCGGCCGGCCGGAAGGAGCGCCAGTCCGGACCGCGCCGACGGCCGCAGGGGCGCGGCGGACCGCGAACGCTTGGATGGCGACGGCCACCGGGAGGCAACGACCGCGATGCCCGCCGGCAGGCAAC
>CAYLZU010000072.1:0-12133 GCA_964388005.1 uncultured Burkholderiaceae bacterium | reverse complement strand
CGCGAGTGCCGCTCTTCGATAGCCCGAATCTTGTCGAGCCGGCGCTGATGGCGGTCCGCGACGCGCCGCAGCCGGTGCTGGCGGCGATCGAGGGCGTCTGCGTCGGCGGCGGGCTGGAGATCGCGATGGCCTGCGACATCCGCATCGCCGCCGAGGGATCGCGCTTCGGCGCGCCAGTGGGGCGCCTCGGCTTTCCGGTCGTGCTGCCGGAGCTGCGGCTGCTGGTCGACCGGCTCGGGCAGACGCTGGCCGCCGAACTGCTGCTCACCGGGCGGCTGCTCGACGCCCACGAGGCGCAGGCCAGGGGAGTGGTCGCCCGCGCCGTGCCGGCGGCCGAGTTCGACCACCGCGTGGCCGAGGCCGTGGCCGCGATCCTCGCCGGCTCGCCGCTGGCGGCGCGGCGCAACAAGGCGCAGATCCGGCTGCTCGTCGACCGCCGTGACTACACCGCGCACGATCTGGACGCGAGCTTCGACTTCCTGGAAAGCGACGACCACCGCGAAGGGCTGGCCGCGTTCATCGCCAAACGACTGCCGAAGTTCAGGGGAAAGTGAAGAACCGCAACCTCTACGCGCTGGTCGAGAGCCGGATGCCGCGGGACCCGGCGGCCGCGTGCATCGAAGTTCCCGACGGCCTGGTCTACAGCTGGCGCGACCTGCATTTCGGCTCGGCGCGCATCGCCGGCTGGCTGGCGAGCCTTGGTGTCGGCGCCGATGCCGACGGCGCGCCGCCGCGGATCGCGGTGCAGGTGGAGAAGTCGCCGGAGGCGGTGATGCTCTACCTGGCGGCACTGCGCGCCGGCTTCGCCTACGTACCGCTGAACACGGCCTACCAGCCGGCCGAGATCGCCTACTTCCTGAACGACGTGAAGCCTTCGGTGTTCGTCTGCGCGCCGCAGCGGCTGGCCGAACTCGGCCCGTTCGCCGAGCAGGCGGGCTGCATTCGCGTGGTGACGCTCGGCGAGGGCCGTGACGGCACCCTGCTCGAGGCGGCGGCGCCGTTCCCGGACCGCTTCGCGACCGTCGAGCGCGGGGCTTCCGACCTGGCGGCGATCCTGTACACGTCGGGGACGACCGGACGCAGCAAGGGGGCGATGCTGTCGCACGGCAACCTGGCGTCGAACGCCAGGGTGCTCGACGACTTCTGGGGCTTCCACGAGGAGCGCGACGCCGGCGGCCACGACGTGCTGCTGCATGCGCTGCCCATCTTTCACGTGCACGGGCTGTTCGTGGCGCTGCATGCGGCGCTGCTAGCCGGCGCGACGATGCTGTTCCTGCCGCGCTTCGATCCGCGGCAGGTGATCGCGCTGCTTCCGCGCGCCACCGTGTTCATGGGCGTGCCGACCTACTACACCCGCCTGCTGGCCGAGCAGCGGCTCGACCGCCACGTCTGCCGCCACATGCGGCTATTCGTCTCCGGATCGGCGCCGCTGCTGGCGGAGACGTTCGAGGAGTTCCGCCGCCGCACCGGCCACACCATCCTCGAGCGCTACGGCATGTCGGAGACGATCATGCTGGTGTCGAACCCGTATTTCGGCACCGCCCGCGATCGCATCGCCGGCACCGTCGGCGTGCCGCTGCCGGGGGTGGAGGTGCGCGTGGTCCGCGATGACGGCACGGCGTGCGGCGTCGGCGAGATCGGCCAGGTGCAGGTGCGCGGGCCGAATGTCTTCTCCGGCTACTGGCGGATGCCGGAGAAGACGGCGGAGGAGTTCACCGCCGACGGCTGGTTCCGCACCGGCGATGTCGGCCGCTTCGGCGGCGACGGCAGGCCGGACGCGTATCTCACCCTGGTCGGCCGCTCGAAGGACCTGATCATCTCCGGCGGCTACAACGTGTACCCGAAGGAGATCGAGGGTGTCATCGACGAACTGCCCGGCGTGGTCGAGTCGGCGGTCATCGGCCTGCCGCATCCGGATTTCGGCGAGGCGGTGGCGGCGGTGGTGGTCGGCGCGCCGAACGGAGCTCCGGGCGAGCAGGAGATCATCGCCGGCCTGCGCGGGCGGATCGCCAACTTCAAGGTGCCCAAGCGGGTATGGCTCGTCGCCGAACTGCCCCGCAATGCCATGGGCAAGGTGCAGAAGAACCTGCTGCGCGAACGCTACGCGAAAGCCTTCGCTTCCGGCTGAGCGCGCCGGCCGGCACGACCGGCTGCGCGGGGGGGGGGGGGGCAGGGGCAAGCAGTCGTGCCTGGCGCTTCCGGCTGCGCCCCGGGCTGCCAAGGCTGCGGGCGGCAGCGGGAAGCAAGCCCCATGAACAGGCGCCGGGCCGCTACCAGCGCGGCGGCGGCTTGCGGTTGATGGTGATGCGCCGGTCGGCGACGGTGACGTAGCCGCCTTTCGTCAGATCCTTGAAGATGCGGCTCACCATGTCGCGCGAGGCGCCGACGCGATCGGCGATCTCCTGCTGCGTCAGTCTCTCGGCGACCACCAGCTTGCCGTCGGGCTGCTCGACGGCAAGCGACAGCAGCAGCCGCGCCACCCGGCCATAGACGTCCATCAGCGCCAGGTTGCGCACGCTCTCGGTGGCGGCGCGGGCGCGGCCGATCAGGGTCGAGATCAGGTGCATCGCCACGTCCGGGTCGGCGGCAATGGCCGAACGCAGCGCCTCGCGCGTCAGCACCGAGCACACGGTCGGCTCCAGCGTGATCACCGATGCCGCGCGCGGCTGACCGTCGAGGGACATCTCGCCGACATAGTCGCCGGGCTCGTGGATGTCGAGCACCATCTCGCGGCCGTCGTCGTCGGCGACGAAGACCTTGACCCGTCCGGCAAGGATCACGTACAGCGAGTCGCCGCGCTCGCTCTCGTGGATGAACACGGTGCCGCGCGGCATGCTGCGCAGCTGGCCGCGGCGCGCCAGCGCGCGCACCCGCGCATCGGCGATCGACTCGATCAGCGCCTCGTAGGCCATCGCGGCTCCCGGCAACGGCGGCAGCTTATCCCCGCGCGGCTGGCGGGGACAACCGCGCCGGGTTCAGCCGCGGGCCGCCCGGTCGAGCATGTAGGCCGACAGCAGGTACAGCAGGACCGCGAACATGCGCTTCAGCCGCTTCGTGTCGAGGGAGTGCGCCAGCTTCGCGCCCAGCGGCGCGGTGAGCACGCTGGCGCAGGCGACCGAAACCAGTGCCGGCACGTGGATGAAGCCGACCGCCCCCGGGATGCCGGTGGTCTGGTTCCAGCCGGCGATCGCATAGCCGAGGGTGCCGGCAGCGGCGATCGGGAAGCCGAGCGACGCCGAAGTCGCCACCGCGTTGTGGATGCGCACGTTGCACCAGGTCATGAACGGCACCGAGATGAAGGCGCCGCCGGCGCCGACGATCGCGGAAACGACGCCGATGACGCCGCCGGCACCGAGCATGCCGGCGGTGCCGGGCAGCGTGCGGTTCGGCTTCGGCTTGCGGTCGAGCAGCATCTGCGTGGCCGAGAAGCCGACGAACAGCGCGAAGACCGCGGCCAGCGTGCGCGACGGCAGGCTGCTCGCGATGCGGGCGCCGGCCAGCGACCCGGCCAGGATCCCCGGCGCCAGTCTCGCCGCCACCGGCCACAGCACGGCGCCACGCTTGTGATGCGCGCGCACCGACGACACCGAAGTGGCGAGGATCGTCGCCAGCGACGTGGCGATCGCCATGTGGACGATGTGCTCGGCGGGAAACTGCATCGCCGTGAACACGAAGGTCATGAACGGCACCGCGATCATGCCGCCGCCGATGCCGAGCAGCCCTGCCGCCACCCCGATCACGGCGCCGACCGCGAGCAGCGCCGCGATCAGCGCCGGTTCCATCAGGCTGTCCGCCGCCGCTTCGGCCGCGCCAGCACCGAGGTGACGAAGGCCCATTGAGCCGGCGTGACCGGCGTGATCGAAAGGCGGTTGCCGCGGCGCAGGATCGCCAGGTCGGCGAGCTCCGCATGGGCGCGCAGTTCGGCAAGCGGGATCAGTGCGATCGCGCGCATCGCCTGCACGTCGACATGGAACCAGCGCGGCGCCTGTCGCGTCGCCGCCTTGTCGTAGTACTCGCTCGAACGGTCGAACTGGGTCTCGTCGACGTAGGCGCGGCTGGCGACGCGGGCAATGCCGGCGATTCCGGGCTCGGCGCAGCTGGAGTGATAGAACAGCACGCCGTCGCCGATCCGCATGTCGTCGCGCATGAAGTTGCGCGCCTGGTAGTTGCGCACGCCGGTCCAGGGCACGGTCCGGTCGGGTGCCGCCAGCACGTCGTCGATCGAGCACTCGTCGGGCTCGGATTTCATCAGCCAGAATTGCTTGACCATCTGGGCGCGGAAAGCAAACGCGGCCTGGAGTCAGGCCGCGACAGGCGCGCCGGCCTGCGCCGACGCCTTGGAAAGGGGGTTCCCCGCGAATGCCGCCCGGCCGATGTCCTGAACCATCGGTTCAGGGTGGTCGCTTCGCGCACCGTTTAGGTTCAGCAGACGCGTGCCGATCGCACCACGGTGCGGCCCGCAACCTTGCGCAATGCGCATCGGTTCAAGGAACTAAAGGCCTTTGCGCGGGCACCGCAGGGAAGAACTGTTCCGCAAGCGCCGTGACCGATCCCGGCACTGCGCTTGCGCGACAACTCTCGATCGCATTGTACGTGCCGCCGCCCGTGGCGTCCGTGCCGCCGGTCGCTCGGCGCGGCAGTTCAGAAGAGTTTCTCCTGCGTGGCGAGCATCTCGTCGGCGATGTCGTTCAACTGCTTCACGCGGCGCCTGATTTCGCCGAGCGAGGCGCCGCCGCCGGCCTTGGCGGTGAACAGCTCCTGCGCGATCTGCAGCGCCGCCATCACCGCGACGCGGTCGGCGCCCATCACCTTGCCGGTGTCGCGGATGTCGTTCATCTTGGCGTCGACATAGCGGGCGCAGGCGACGAGATCGGCGCGCTCCTCGGGCGCGCAGGCGATCCGGTACTCGCGGCCGAAGATCATCAGCGTCAGCGATTCCTGCGGCACGTGGCGCTCCTCAGGTCTTGACCGGGTTGGCTTCTTCGGCTTCGGCGGGCAGCCGCTCGAGCAGGCTGTCGATGCGCTGCATCGCCGTGGCGACGCGCGCGCGCAGCGCATCGAGCTCGACGTTGGCGCCGGCAAGCTGCGTGCGCAGGTGCTGGTTTTCGTCGCGCAGCTGCCGCATCTGCGCCGCCAGCAGCGTCATCTTTTCCGCGAGGGAATCGAACTCGTCGAGCATGCGGTAAATCGTAGCACCGGCACTCGCCGGCCGCGTGGCGCTGCTAGACTGACTTCGCTTTCGGTGCCCGCGCGCAGGCGATGCGCGCGGGTGAAACGGGAAACAGGACTGCGGTCATGCCGCGGCAACCTGTGCTGCCCCCGCAACGGTAAGCGGATGCCGCGCCGGCTTTCGGCGCGGTGCTCGATGCAACAGCCACTGCGTGCGCCGCCCGGCGCCGCGGGAAGGCGCAGCGAGAAGCGTCCGCAGCCCGGAGACCGGCCGAAGGACTCGCGCCGACGATCAAGGGTCGGCGCCCGAGCTGTGTCGAGCCGCGGGGAGACGGCAAGGCGGCCCAGGGCGCGGCTTGCCGGCCCGATCGACCGCAGCCTTCCTCGCGTTTCACAACCACATGCCGGCGGCGGGCCGGCGGAGCGCGAGGGGAAAGATGAGTCCATTGAAGTCGACCGCCGTCGGCCGTTCGGCCGCAGGCGCAATGCTGCTGGCCGCGACCGCGGCCGGCGCCCAGGTGCAGTCGCTGGACGAAGTGCTGGTCACCGCGACCCGGACTGAACAGACGCTGGCAGCGGCGCTGCCGTCGTCGACGGTGATCACGCGCGGCCAGATCGAGGCATCGCAGAGCACCGGCCTCGTCGAACTGCTCGGCCGCCAGGCCGGGGTCGAGTTCGCGCGCACCGGCGGGCCGGGCAGCCAGGCCTCGGTCTTCATCCGCGGCGCCAATTCGAGCCAGACGCTGGTGCTGATCGACGGCGTGCGGCTGAACACGGCGCTGTCCGGCGCCGCAGCGCTCGGCGGCGTCGCCCTCGACTCGATCGAGCGGATCGAGATCGTCCGCGGCAACCTGTCGAGCCTGTACGGCTCGGAGGCGATCGGCGGCGTGATCCAGATCTTCACCCGCGGCGCCGACCGCTCCGGGGTCGAATTCGGCGGCGAAGCGGGCAGCGGCCGCTCGTGGTCGGCCAACGCGATGCTGGCGCAGCGCTTCGACGGCGGCTCGGTCGCCGCCTCGGCGGCGGTGCGCAGCACGTCGCCGTTTTCGGCCATCGACACGGCGCAGGTGATCCCCGGTCCGTTCGCGCCCGGCGCCAATGCCGACATCGACGGCAACCGCAACCTCAACGGCTCGCTGCGGCTGAACGGCCGCCTCGGCGCCTTCGACCTGGCGGCAAGCGTCTGGGGCAGCCGCAACGAGACCGACTTCGACAACACCGCCGACGGCCCGGGCGCCTTGCAGCAGGAAACCTCGAACCAGCGCGCGATGCAGGCGAGCGCCGCGGTGTCGCCGCTCGACGGCCTGCGGCTGCGGCTGACGCTGGCGCGCTCCGACGACGACACGCGCAACGAATCGAGCGCGCCGTTTTCCTTCGACAACAGCCGCTTCGAAGCCGGCAACCGCAGCGCTGCGCTGTCGGCGCAGTGGCGCTTCGCCGAGGGGTTCGAGGCGACCGGCGCCTACGAGTTCCTGCGCCAGGAGGGCGCGTCGACCGCCTACGATCCGGGCTTCGCCGGCACGCTGACCGAGTTCTCGCGGCGCGTGAATTCGTTCCGATTCGGCGCCAGCGGCAGCCGCGGCCGACACCATGTGCAGGCCAACGTGCGCCATGACGACTATTCCGATTTCGGCGATGCCACCACCGGCCTGGCGGCCTACGGCTTCGACCTCGATCCGCGCTGGCGGCTGTCGCTGCAGTGGGCGAACGCGTTCCGGGCGCCGAGCTTCAACGACCTGTACTTCCCGTTCTTCGGCAACCCCGACCTGGCGGCGGAGCGGTCCCGCGGCGGCGAGGTCGCGCTGCGCTACGCCGGCGAGAACGCGACGATGCGGCTGGCGCTGTTCCGCAATCGCACCACGGACCTGATCGTCTACGACCCGGCGCTGTCGATGGCTGGCAACATCGCCCGCGCCGACCTCGACGGCGCCGAACTGATCGCCACCGCCCGCATTGCCGGCTGGAACCTGCAGGGCGACGTCAGCGTCACCCGCGCCGAAGACAGCGCCACCGGCGAACGGCTGCTGCGCCGGGCGCCGTACAAGCTGCACGTCGCGGCCTCCCGCAGCTACGGACCCTTCGACGGCCTGTTCGAGGTGACCTGGAACGGCGAGCGCGATGACAGCGACATCAACACCTTCAGCCGCACCCGGCTGGGGGCCTACACGCTGGCGCGGCTCGCACTCGCCTGGCGCGCCACCGACAGGGTGAGGGTGACGCTGCGGATCGAGAACCTGTTCGATGCCGACTACGAGCTCGTCGATGGCTACAACACCGCCGGGATCAGCGCCTTCGCCGGCGTGCAGGTGCGGATGTGATGCTGACGCTGCCGCCGCAACGGGTGCTCCTGGCACTGCTGCTGGCGGCAGCGCTGAGCTTCGTGCTGGCGCTGGCGCTGGGCAGCGTGCCCGGCGTGCTGGCGGCGCTCGTCGACCCGAGGGGCGGCGACGACGCCCGCGCCGCCGTGCTGTGGCAACTGCGGCTGCCGCGGGCGCTGTCGGCCTTCGCCGCCGGCGGCCTTCTGGCGCTGGCCGGCTGCCTGCTGCAGGCGCTGTTGCGCAACCCGCTCGCCGACGCCTACGTCCTCGGCGTCTCCGGCGGCGCCGCGGTTGGCGCGCTGCTGGCGCTGCTGGCCGGAGCGGGGCTGGCCGGCATGCAGATCGGCAGCGCGCTCGGCGCCTTCGCCACCCTGGCGGCGCTGTTCCTGCTGGCGCGGCGAGCGTTCTTCGGTCGCCTGCACACGGCGGCGCGCGTGGCCGAGGAGGCGTCGACCGGCGTGCTGCTGACCGGGGTCATGCTGGCCGCCTTCGCCGCGGCGCTGCTGTCGCTGCTGCTGGCGCTTGCTCCGGACGCGCAGCTGCGCTCGATCATGTTCTGGCTGCTCGGCGATCTGGCCGGCGCCACCGATCTGCGCGCGGCGCTGGCGGCGCTCGCCATTCTGGCGTTGCTCTCTGCCGTCGCGGCGACGCAGGCGCGGCCGCTGAACCTGCTGCTGCGCGGCGACCTGCAGGCGTTCGTGCAGGGCGTCGACGTGCGCCGCGTGCGCCGCCGCCTGGTGCTGGTCTCGGCGCTGGCCACCGCCACCGCGGTGACGCTCGCCGGCGCGGTGGGTTTCGTCGGCTTCGTCGCGCCGCATCTGATGCGGCGGCTGGTCGGCAACGACCAGCGCCTGCTGCTGCCGGCGGCGCTGCTCGCCGGCGGCGTGCTGGTGCTGCTTGCGGACACGGTGGCGCGGACGGTGGTGGCGCCGCTGCAGCTGCCGGTCGGCGTGCTGACGGCGCTGATCGGTGTGCCGGTGTTCATCAGCCTGGTGCGGCGGTTGTGAACGCACCGGCACCGGCGACGACGCGTGCGGTCGCCCGCGGCGACGGTGGTGCCACGGCGATCGAGTGCCGAAGCCTGACGCTGCGCGCCGGCGATCGGCTGCTGGTCGATGCGCTCGATCTGCGCATCGCCGCCGGCAGCCGGTGGGTCGTGCTCGGTCCGAACGGCGCCGGCAAGTCGACCCTGCTGGCAACGCTTGCCGGCGCCCGAAGGCCCGATGCCGGCAGCGTGCTGCTCGACGGCCGTCCGATTGCCGACTGGGACGTCCAGGCGCTGGCGGCGCGGCGCGTGCTGCTGCCCGACGGCTGGCTCGACCCGTTCGCCGCAAGCGTGCGCGACACCGTGCTGACGGCGCGCTATCGCCTCGGCCAGGCCGATGAAAATGGCGAGCGCATCGCCCGCGACTGGCTGGCGCGCTTCGACTGCGCGACCTTGCCGTCGCGCGATGTCCGCAGCCTGTCGCGCGGCGAACGGCAGCGGGTGGCGATCGCCACCGCGTTGACGCAGGAGGCGCCGCTGCTGCTGCTCGACGAGCCGATCGCGCACCAGGATCCGCGCCACCAGGCGCTGGTGGTCGATGCGCTGACCGCCCTCGGCGGCCACACCCTGGTCGCATCGATGCACGATCTGAACGCCGCTGCGAGGCTGGGCACGCATGCGTTGCTGCTGACCGGCCGCGGTCCCTGGCTCGCCGGCGAGGCGGCGGACGTGCTGACCGCCGCCCGCCTGTCGGATCTCTTCGACACCGCGATCGACGCGCTGGTCACGACCGACCGCCGGCAGCTGTTCGTCGTGCGGGCACCGCGCTGAGCCGCAGGATCAGCTGCGCGTCGCCAGTTCCAGCTTGCCCAGGCGCTGCAGCGCCTGGCGGCGCGAATCGCCGCACATCTGCGGCGAGGGCTGCAGGCCGCTGCAGCAGGCCGGTCGCGTCGACCGGCCGAACAGCGCGCAGCGCAGCTCGGCAGTCAACTGGACGCAGCGAACGCCGGCGGGCTTGCCCGCCGGCATGCCGGGAATGGCGCTGCTGATCGACGGCGCGACGCAGCAGGCGGCACACCCAGGGCGGCAGTCCATCGGAGTTCCTGTTGGCAAATCACGGGGCGGCGGCGATTGTCGTCGATCGGCGCGGAGACGGTTTGCTAGAGTCGGCGCGGCTGGGCAAGGCTTGCCCACGGGGAGGAGAAGAGCATGCCGGTGTTCCTCGTCGCCAATCCGAAGGGCGGCGTCGGCAAGACCACGGTGGCGACCAATCTGGCCGGGTACTACGCCCGCCGCGGCCGCCGCACCATGCTCGGCGACCTCGACCGGCAGCAGTCCTCGCGCGCCTGGCTGGCGCTGCGGCCGCAGCTGCTGCCGAGGATCGAAACCTGGGAGGTCGACGAAGACCACATCGCCCGGCCGCCGGCCGGCGTCACCCATGCGGTGATCGACTCGCCCGCCGCCCTGCACGGCCACCTGCTGCGGACCGCGCTGAAGGCCGCCGACCGGGTGATCGTGCCGCTGCAGCCGTCGCTGTTCGACATCTACGCCACCGAAGCCTTCCTCGCCAAGCTCGCCGACAAGGGAGCGCTGAAACACGACGGCCGCGTCGGCGTGCTCGGCATGAGGGTCGATGCGCGCACGCGCGCCGCCGAGCAGCTGCACCGATTCATCGACGGACTCGGCCTGCCGGTGCTCGGCTTCCTGCGCGACACGCAGAACTACGTCCAGATCGCCGCCCATGGGGCGACGCTGTGGGACGTGGCGCCGAGCCGGGTGGAGAAGGACCTCGAGCAGTGGCAGGCGCTGCTCGCCTGGGCCGGCGACTGACGCCGCGACCGGAACCCGATCCGCGGCGTCGCGGCCGCGACGCGGATCTCGCGCAGGAAGTCGCCGCGGATCAGCGCCACCATCGAGGCCGACGATCCGAGCCACCGGCGTCGTCAGGCGGCCGTCCCGGCAGGCATCGAGGAGGAGGCCGCTGATCGACAGGCACAGCAGCAGCGCCGACAGCACGGTGAGCCTGATCGCCCGGTCGATCGGTCGGGCGCGCAGACCGGGCAGCTTCGGCTCGCGGTGCCCGGAGGCACCGTGTTATGCCGCTGCGGCCGGCTTCTGTTCCAGCTCGCGATCGACGATGTGGGCGATGCGCCTGGTTATCGCCCGGGCATGGCGCCGATGGCGGTAAGCAGGAACACCGGCGCGATCGCCAGCTGGGTTACGCGCACGACCGAGCCGATCTGGCCGCCGGCCTGCGCGACTGTCTCCGGCGTCACTCACGGGCGGGATGCCCCCGTTCGCGCCGCATCGATCCGTTCGCACAGCAGCGCCAGTTCGTCGGCCAGCCGCGGCGTTTGGCGGTTGATGCGGTCGGCATCGACGGTCACGAGATGGCCTGCCGCCACCGCGCGCTGCGCCGGGAATCGCTTCCATTGGTCGAGCGATCCGCGGTCCGCGGCGCCGGGCTCGGCGGTGACGATCATCTGCGGGTCGGCGGCGAGCACCGCCTCGACCGACACCTGCGGCGCGATCGGCGCCAGCCGTTCGAAGACGTTGCGTCCGCCACAGACGCGCAGGGCCTCGCTGAGCACGTGCCGGCCGCCGAGCGTCATCAGCGGCTGCGACCAGATCTGATAGAAGACCGAGACCTCGGACCGGCCGGCGTAGCGCGCGCGCAGCCGTTCGATCGCGGCCCGGTAGCTTGCCGCCGCCTCGGCGGCGCCCGGCGCGGCGGTCAGCGTCCCGAGCCGCAGCATCGAGGTCGCAATCGCCTCGAGCGTCGACGGCTCGTCGACCACCACCGGCACGCCGAGCCTTCGCAGGGCCGCCAGCGTGGCCGGCGGAAAGCCGCTGCCCCAGATCACGATCAGGTCCGGCTGCAGCGCCGCCACCCGTTCCAGGTCGACGTTGTGCGCCCGCGCCACGCGAGGCAGCGCCTTTGCCGCCTCCGGGTAGTCGGCGAAGTCGGTGGTGCCGACGACGCGGCCGCCGGCACCGATGGCGAACAGTTGCTCGGTCAGATGCGGCGCCAGGCTGACCACGCGGCGTGCCGGCTGCGGCAGCACGATCGTCTCGCCGGCGTCATCGCTGACACGCACCTCGGCGCCGGCGCCGCCGCCGAGGACGAGCAGGGCGGCGAGCGCCGCCGTGACCAACGCGCTAGGGCTTCGCACTGTCGGCGGCAGGCGGCGGCTCGGTGATGAAGCCGATCTGCTTCAGCCCCGCCTTCTGCGCCGCCGACAGCACCGCGGCCACGTATTCGTAACGCGCGGCGCGGTCGGCGCCGAGATGCAGGTCGGGCTGCGGCGACTGCTTCGCCGCCGCTGCCAGGCGTTCGGCCAGCTCGGCGGCGTCGATCGCCTCCTCGTTCCAGCGCAGCGCGCCGTTGGCCTCGACCGCCAGCCGGATCGTCGTCGGCTCCACCGCCGCCGGCGGCGCTTCGGCCTGCGGCAGGTCGACCTTCAGGGCGCGGGCCAGCAACGGTGCGGTGATGATGAAGATCACCAGCAGCACCAGCATCACGTCCACCAGCGGCGTGACGTTGATCTCGGCCATCGGCTGGCCGGGCGACTGTCCGCGCTCGAAGCCGCCGAAAGACATGTTCAGCGGCGCCCGGCCGCCCGAAGCCACTGAGCGCCCCCTCGGGGGGCAGCGAGCGCAA
>CAYLZU010000071.1:10554-12141 GCA_964388005.1 uncultured Burkholderiaceae bacterium | reverse complement strand
GCCGGGCCTTCGCCGATCATGATGTCGATGCGGAAGTCCTCCAGCGCCGGATACAGGATCTCCTCGACCACCGCGCTCAGGCGGTGGATCTCGTCGATGAACAGCACGTCGTTCTTCTCGAGATTCGTCAGCAGCGCCGCCAGGTCGCCCGGCCGCTCCAGCACCGGGCCGCTGGTGGCGCGCAGGTTCACGCCCATTTCGGCGGCCACGATGTGCGCCAGCGTCGTCTTGCCGAGGCCCGGCGGGCCGAACAGCAGCACGTGGTCGAGCGCCTCGCCGCGGTTGCGGGCGGCGGTGACGAAGATCTCCAGCTGCTCGCGGATCTTGTGCTGGCCGACGTACTCGGAGAGCCGCTGCGGCCGCAGCGCGCGCTCGACCGACTCCTCGTTCGGAGACGCCGGTTCGCTCGAAATCACCCGTGTGTGGTCGGTCATGCGCGGCGCTGCCTCAGGCCCTGGCCAGCGACTTCAGCGCCAGCCGGATACCGTCGGAGACGCCGGCCCCTTCGGGCAGCTGGCGGATCGCCGCCGCGGCCTCGCGTTCCGAGTAGCCGAGCGCCAGCAACGCCCGCAGCACGTCGCTGCCGCCTTGCGCCGCCGGCATCGCGCCGGCGGCGGCACCGTCGAGACTGGCGCCGAGCTTGCCCTTCAGTTCGAGCAGCAGGCGCTCGGCGGTCTTCTTGCCGATGCCCGGCACCCGCGTCAGCCGGCCGCTTTCCTGCAGCGTCACCGCCTGCGCCAGTTCGCCGACGCTCATCCCCGACAGCACCGCCAGCGCGATCCGGTTGCCGACGCCGGAAATGCGGATCAGCTCGCGAAACGCCTGCCGCTCGGCGGCGGTGAGGAAGCCGAAGAGCTGCTGCGCGTCCTCGCGCACCGCCAGGTGGGTGAGCAGCGTCACCCGCTCGCCGAGCGCCGGCAGGTTGCAGAACGTGCTCATCGGCACGTCGATCTCGTAGCCGATGCCGCCGGCCTCGACCAGCACCTGCGGCGGGTTCTTCTCGAGCAGGACGCCGGCGACGCGGCCGATCATCGCCCTGGCCCTTCAGCCGGCAAGCCGCGCCGACCGCCAGGCACTGCGCGAGCGGCGGCCGCGCGAGGTCGCCGACAGCACTGGTCCGGCAAGGGCCAGCATCCGGTCGGCATGCAGGTCGCACAGCGCGCAGGCGAGCGCATCGGCGGCGTCGGCCGGAGGCAGCACCGCCAGGCCGAGCAGCCGCTGCACCATCATCTGCACCTGCTCCTTGCCCGCCTTGCCGTAGCCGACGACCGCCTGCTTGACCTGCAGGGCAGTGTGCTCGCGCACCGGCAGCCCGGCGGTGACGGCGGCGCAGATCGCGGCGCCGCGCGCCTGCCCGAGCAGCAGGGTCGCCTGCGGATTGACGTTGACGAAGACCTTCTCGACGCTGGCGCGGGTCGGCTGCGCGGCGGCGATTACCTGCGCCAGCCCGGCGAAGATCGCGGCGATTCGATCGGGCAGTTCGCCGGCGGGCACGCGGATCACGCCGGCGTCGACACAGGCGACGCGGCCCGCTGCCGACTCGATCACGCCCCAGCCGGTGCGGTTCAGTCCGGGATCGATGCCGAG
>CAYLZU010000071.1:0-10454 GCA_964388005.1 uncultured Burkholderiaceae bacterium | reverse complement strand
TCAGTGGCGGAAGTGACGGACGCCGGTGAACACCATGGCGACGCCGCGCTCGTCGGCGGCGGCGATCACTTCCTGGTCGCGCATGCTGCCGCCGGGCTGGATCACGCAGGCGGCGCCGGCATCGACGACGACGTCGAGCCCGTCGCGGAACGGAAAGAAGGCGTCGGAGGCGACGGCGGAGCCCGCCAGCGACAGGCCCGCCTCCCTGGCCTTGATCGAGGCGATCCGCGCCGAGTCGATACGGCTCATCTGCCCGGCGCCGACGCCGAGCGTCACGCCGCCGCCGGCGAAGACGATGGCATTGGACTTGACGAACTTGGCTACCCGCCAGGCGAACAGCAGGTCGTCGATCTGCGCCGCCGTCGGCCGCGCCTTCGTGACCACCTTGAGGTCCGCCGGCGCCAGCATCGCCGTGTCGGCCGACTGCGCCAGCAGGCCGCCGCCGACGCGCTTGAAGTCCAGATCGTTGTGCGCGCCGCCCGGCGCGACCGCGAGCAGCCGCAGGTTCTGTTTGGCGGCGAAGACCTCGCGCGCGCCGGCATCGAACGCCGGCGCCAGCACCACCTCGACGAACTGGCCCGCCACCGCCCGCGCGCAGGCGGCGTCGACGGCGCGGTTGAAGGCGATGATGCCGCCGAAGGCCGACGTCGGATCGGTCCTGAAGGCGCGCGCATAGGCGTCGGCGACGTCGGCTGCCTCGGCGACCCCGCAGGGGTTGGCGTGCTTGACGATCACGCAGGCGGGGCGCTCGAACGATCGCGCGCACTCCCACGCCGCGTCGGCGTCGGCGATGTTGTTGTACGACAGCTCCTTGCCCTGAAGCTGCGCGTAGCCGGCGAGAAGCCCGCGGCCGACGATGCCGTCGCGGTAGAACGCCGCGGCCTGGTGCGGGTTCTCGCCGTAGCGCATGTCCTGCATCTTGATCCACTGCCGCGTCAGCGTCTGCGGGAAGCGCGCCGGCCGCTGCCTGTCGTCGAGCGACGACAGGTAGTTGCTGATCGCGCCGTCGTAGCGCGCCGTGTGCGCGAACACCTTCTTGGCCAGCTCGAAGCGCATCGCCGAGCCGACGCGGCCGTGCGCGCGCAGCTCGTCGAGCAGCGCCGGATAGTCGGCCGGATCGACCAGCACCGTCACCGAGCCGTGGTTCTTGGCGGCGGCGCGCAGCATCGCCGGCCCGCCGATGTCGATGTTCTCGATCGCCTCGTCGAACGCGCACTCCGGCCGTGCCACGGTCTGCTCGAACGGGTAGAGGTTGACGCACAGGATATCGATCGGATCGATGCCGTGGCTCGCCAGCGCCGCCATGTGTTCGGGCCGGTCGTGGCGCGCCAGCAGGCCGGCGTGCACGCGCGGATTGAGCGTCTTGACGCGGCCGTCGAGCATCTCCGGAAAGCCGGTGTAGTCGGCGATCTCGGTGACCGCGACGCCGCCGGCGGCGAGCAGTCGTGCCGTGCCGCCGGTGGACAGGATGCGGTAGCCGAGGCTGGCCAGCCCCTGCGCCAGCTCGACGATGCCGGTCTTGTCGGAGACGCTGATCAGTGCCTGCTTCATGGACCTGCCGTTGCCGCCCGCGCGGCCTTCGAGGGTGGTTGCCGCCGCGTCAGTCGAGGCCGTAGCTGGTGAGCTTCTTGCGCAGCGTGTTGCGGTTGATGCCGAGCAGTTCCGCCGCCGCCGACTGGTTGCCGCTGGTGCGCTCCATCGCGAACTTCAGCAGCGGCCGCTCGACCGCCTGCAGCACCAGTTCATGCAGCGCGTGCGGCTTGGCGCCGTCGAGGTTGGCGAAGTACTCGTTCAGGCTGCGCACGATGCACTGCTCGATCGTCTCGCCGCGCGGGGTGTCCGGCTCGGCGGCCACCGCCGGAGCGCGCCTCGCGCTTCGCGGTGGAGGATTCAGCCCCATGTCCTCTCTCCTTGTGTTCGCGTAATCCGTTGTCGGCGGCAGCGGTGGCTGCCGCGTGGTCCGTCGCGGCGCGGTTCAATGGCATGGCGCGCCTGCTTCGCGCAACCCGCCGTGGCGCTCGCCGTGCTCGCGCAGGAAGGCGTCGACCGCGGCCGCCTGCTCGTGCGGGGTGTCGATCCGGTTCATCCGCTCGCAGAAGACTTCGCCTCCGGCCAGCCGTCGCGCGGTCCAGCCGATGTGCTTGCGGGCGGTGCGCACGCCCTGCTGCTCACCGTAGAAGGCGTAGTGCTCGTGCAGATGCTGCTGCAACAGCGCCCTGAGCTCGTCGACCGAAGGCGGCGGCGGCACCTGCCCGGTGGCGAGAAAGTGGTCGACCTGGCGGAAGATCCACGGCCGCCCCAGCGCCGCGCGGCCGATCATCACCGCGTCGGCGCCGGTCGCCGCCAGCACATCACGCGCCTTCTCCGGCGTATCGATGTCGCCATTGGCGACCACCGGGATCGAGACCGCGCGCTTGACGGCGGCGATCGTCTCGTACTCCGCCCTGCCGGCGAAGCCGCAGGCGCGGGTGCGGCCGTGCAGCGTCAACATCCTGATGCCGGCGTCCTCCGCCAGCCTGGCGATGCGGATCGCGTTGCGGCTCTCCGGCGACCAGCCGGTGCGGAACTTCAGCGTCACCGGAACGTCGACCGCGGCGACGACGGCGTCGAGGATGCGCGCCACCAGCGACTCGTCGCGCAGCAGCGCCGAGCCGCAGGCCGCGGCGCAGACTTTCTTCGCCGGGCAACCCATGTTGATGTCGATGATCTGCGCGCCGCGGTCGGCGTTGTAGCGGGCGGCTTCGGCCAGCATCAGCGGGTCGGCGCCGGCAAGCTGCACCGCCACCGGCGCGCGTTCGCCGTCGTGGTTCAGGCGGCGCATGGTCTTCTCGCTCGCCCACAGGCGCGGGTTCGACGCCGCCATCTCGGCCACCGCGTAGCCGGCGCCGAGGTGCCGGCACAGGCGGCGGAACGGCCGATCCGTGACCCCGGCCATCGGCGCAGCGAAAACGCGGTTGGCCAGCTCGTACGAGCCGATGCGCATGGCGGGAGACGGGGAACGGACGCGGCGAGAGAAGGCGAATTGTAGCCAAGCCGCGTCGCGCGTCGAAGCCTGAAACGGGCGTTGCGCCCGAGTGACACGCGTACTCGCGGGTCTACGAACGGGCGCCGAACATCAGCACCGAGGCCAGCTCGCGGCGCAGCGGCGGCGCGGCGTCGAGCAGCGCCAGGCCGAGCCCGCGAGCCAGCGCGACCGGCGCGAGAGCGGTGGAGAAGACCGCCGGGAGCGCGCGCGTCAGCAGCGCGATCGCGCTGCGGTCGGCGCGCCGCCTCCGCGCATAGCGCGACAGCGCTGCCGGCGACACGCCGGCAGCAGCCAGTTCGTCAGCGAGCGTGACGCAGTCGCGCAATCCGAGGTTGAAGCCTTGCCCGGCGACCGGATGCAGGGTCTGCGCGGCGTTGCCGAGGGCGACCACCCGATGCTGATGGACCTGCTCGCGAACGCGCCGCAGCAGGGCAACCGCGCGCGCGGGCCCGATCGCGGTCACGGTGCCGATGCGCGGGCCGACGGCGGACTGAAGCTCGGCGATCAGTTCCGCCTCGGCCAGGGCAGCGCGGCGCCGTGCCTCGCCGTCGTTCATGCACCAGACGAGCGCGAACGGGCGCTGCGGCGGATCAGCGGCCGGTGCCGGCGTCGGCAGCAGCGCCAGCGGGCCGCCGCGGGTGAAGCGTTCGAAGGCGGCGCCGACCGGCAGGTTCGCCAGTCGAGGCCGCAGCAGGACGTCGGCGATGATCGCCCAGTCGTCGACGGCCGCGGACCGATCCGTCGCATATCCCTCGGCGCGCACCGCGACCGCGGCCTGCAGCGTACGGCCGTCGGCAAGGTGCACGTCGACGCGGTCGGGGCGCTGGCGGACTTCGGTCGCCTGCATCGGCCGGCGGACCGCGATCTCGGCCCGGCCCGTGGCCCGGGCCGCGAGCGCCGCCAGCAGATCGCCGTAGAGGACCGTGGCGCCGAGATCGTCGCCGCCGAAGTCGTCGGCGCTGATGCGGGTCGAGCCGAAGTCGCCGGCGGAACTGACGTAGACGTCGCGGATCGCCGCTCGTCGCGGCAGTTGGTCCTCGAGCAGCGGCGCGAGAATGTCCCAGGAGCCGCGCGACAGCGCCAGCAGCCGGCCGTCGCCGCGCGCCTGCGGCAGCGGCACCGCATCGAGGACGCAGCAGCCAATCCGCCTCGCCGCCAGCAGCAGCGCGCAGGCCAGCCCGATCGGGCCGCCGCCGATGATGACGACGTCGTGTTCGCCCGTCATTGGCCGGTCCCCGGGTGGGCGGGCGCGCCTGCTGCGGAAAGTTCGGCGTCGAGTCGGGCGAGTTCCTCCGGCGTGCCGACATTGCGCCAGAAGCCGGTGAAGTGCTCGCCGCCCACCCGGCCCTGCTCGACGGCCCGGTACAGCCACGGAAAGAGCCGCGCCCGCACCGGTTCGAGCCCCGCGAACAGTGCCGGCGAAAAGATGCCGATGTTGGCATAGGTGAGCAGCGGCGGCTGCATGCGGATGCGGCCGCCGGCCAGTCCCATGTCGCCGGCGGCATGAAACGGCGGGTTGTCCACCAGCACCAGGTGGGCGTCGACTTCGCCGCGGGCGACCGCGGCCAGCGGCGCCGCGAGCCGTCCGTGGTCGAAGTCGGTGACGATGTCGCTGCTGGCGGCGATGAACGGCGCCGCGCCGAGCAGCGGCAGCGCCCGCACGATGCCGCCGAGCGTCTCCAGGGCATCCTCGGCGCGCTCGCCCTCGCGGGAGTACAGCAGGCGGGTCCCATAGCGGCTGCCGTCGCCGAGGGTGTCCTCGATCTGCCGCGCCAGATGCGCCGTGTTGATCACGATCTCGCGCACTCCCGCGCGCACCAGGGCGTCGATCTGCCATTCGATCAGCCGCCGCCCGCCGGCGCGCAGCAGCGGCTTCGCTGTCGCATCGGACAGCGGCCGCATCCGCTCGCCGCGCCCGGCGGCGAAGAGCAGGGCCTTCATCGCGCCGGCGGCATCAGAACGTGTAGCCGGCGCGGACCGGCACGCCCTCGGCCTCGTCGAGCAGGCGGGCCAGCGGCTCCAGCGGCCGGTAGCGGCGCGCCACCGCCCGCGCATAGGCGACGAAGCGCGGCGTGTCGGCGAGGTAGCGCGGTTTGCCGTCGCGATAGCGGATGCGGGCGAAGATGCCGAGCACCTTCAGGTGCCGCTGCAGGCCGGTCCACTCGAAGGCGCGATAGAAGTCGGCGAAGTCCGCGTCCACCGGCAGTCCGGCGCGCCGCGCCTTTTCCCACCAGCGGATCGTCCAGTCGAGCACCCGCTCCTCGGGCCAGGAGATGAACGCATCCCGGAACAGCGACACGAGGTCGTAGGCGATCGGACCGACCACCGCGTCCTGGAAGTCGAGCACGCCCGGGTTGGGGTCGGAGACCATCAGATTGCGCGGCATGAAGTCGCGGTGGACGAACACCCGCGGCTGCGCCAGGCAGGCGTCGACCAGCCGCGCGAACAGCGTCTCTAGCACCTGCCGCCGCGCCGCCGTCAGCTCCAGTTTCAGGTGCCCGACGAGGTACCACTGCGGGAACAGCTCGAGTTCGCGCCGCAGCAGCGCCTCGTCGTAGGGCGGCAGCACGCCGGCGCGGGTCGCCCGCTGCCAGCGCAGCAGCGCCTCGATGGCCGCGCCGAACAGCGCGTCGGCGTTCGATTCATCGAGCGCGTCGAGGTAGGTTCTCGTGCCCAGATCGGTGAGCAGAAGGAAGCCCTGCTGGCGGTCCTGCGCCAGCACCTCGGGCACGTGCAGCCCGGCATCGCGCATCAGCGCCGCCACGCGCACGAACGGCCCGGTGTCCTCGTGCGGCGGCGGCGCGTCCATCGCGATCGCCGTGCCGGCGGCGACGCCGGCCGCGTCGAGCCGGAAGTAGCGGCGGAAACTGGCGTCCGCCGAGGCCGGACGCAGCGAGTCGGCATCGAGGGCGAGCGCCGGCGGCAACGTCCCGAGCCAGCGCGCGAGCGCATCGAGCCTTGCGTCGTGCGACGGGTTCATGAAGTTCTGGCCTGCCGGGGAGTCCGCGCCGCCCACGCGGACGGCGCGGGGCGCGGGCAAGGGGTCGTATCGGGAACCGGAAGTGCGTTCCTATAATAGCCACGCTCTGTCGCGGCGAGCAGCCGCATCCGACGATCAACGCGCGGCCCGGCTCACGATTGCGACTTTGCCTGCTCCTGCTTGCATCGGCGGCGTGCGTGCTGCAGTCCCTGCCCGCCTCCGCCCGCCAGCCCCAGCTCCGGCTCGAGCGCGCGCTCGGCGCCGGAAGCGCCTCCGGCGCCGCTGAAGGCGCCGCCTACGTCCGCGCCGACCGGATCGCCGGCGAAATCGAGGAGACGATCACCCTCGAAGGCAACGCCGAGGTGCGCCGCGGCGGCACCGTGCTGCGCGGCGACCGCATCACCTTTTCGGTGGCCAGCGACGAGGTCGAGGCGGTCGGCCACGTCCGCGTGTTCCGCGACGGCGTCGCCGTGTTCGGCCCCAGCCTGACGCTGCGCATCGACGCGCGGACCGGCGCCATGCCCGATGCCGGCTTCACCTATGCGCCGCACGGCGGACGCGGCACCGCGGCGCGGATCGAATTCCTCGACGGCGACCGGCTGCGCGTCGAAGACGCCGTCTACACCACCTGCGCGCCGGGCGACGACTCGTGGTGGATCAGCGCCCGGAGGCTGACGATCGATCGCGTCGCCGAGGTCGGCTATGCCGAGGGGGCGCTGGTCAACTTCCAGGGGCTGCCGATCCTGGCATCGCCGTATTTCCAGTTCCCGCTCGGCGATCGCCGCCGCAGCGGCCTGCTGACGCCGTCGCTCGGCATCAACAGCAAGCTCGGCATCGAGGCCACCGTTCCGTACTACTGGGACATCGCGCCGAACCGCGATGCGACGATCTCGCCGCGCGTCATGACCAAGCGCGGCCTGCAGATCGGCACCGAGTTCCGCTACCTGGAGCCCGAACACGCGGGCATCGTCGAGTACGAGATCGTGCCGCGCGACAGCGTCACCGGCGAGTCGCGCAGCTACCTGGCGGTGCGGCATCAGTACGACAACGGATCGGGATTCACCGGCGGCATCGACTACAACCGGGTCTCGGACGACTTCGTGCTGTCCGACTACGCGCGCACGATCGCCGGCGCGTCGCGGGTGGTGCTGCCGCAGATGGCGTTCCTGCAGGTGACGCGGCCGCTGTGGAGCACGCTGCTGCGGGTGGAGATGAACCAGACGCTGCAGAACCCGACCGAGCCGGTGATCCCGCCGCACGAGCGGGTGCCGCAGCTCGCCGTCAGCGCGGCTGCGCCGTCGTTCGGCGGCCTCGACGCCGCCATCGCGCTCGACGCCTCGCGCTTCGACCATCCGACCCTGCGGACCGGCTGGCGCGTCCTCGCCAGCCCGACGCTGTCCTATCCGCTGCGCGCGCCGGGCTGGTTCGTCGTGCCGCGGGCGCAGTGGCATGCCGCCTGGTACGACCTCGACAATCCGCGGCCGGGATTCGACAAGCGGCCGACGCTGGGGGTGCCGACCGCCACCGTCGACGGCGGCCTGGTGTTCGAACGCGAGGCCGACTGGTTCGGGCAGTCGATGCTGCAGACGCTCGAGCCGCGGCTGTTCTACGCCTACGCGCCGTTCCGCGACCAGTCGCAGCTGCCGGTGTTCGACAGCGCCGTGGCCGACTTCAACTTCACGCAGCTGTTCCGCGCCAACCGCTTTTCCGGCAACGATCGCGTCAGCGAAGCCAACCAGCTGACCACGGCCCTGGTCGGCCGCGTGATCGACCCGGCAACCGGCATCGAGCGGCTGCGCGGCGCCATCGGCCAGCGCTTCTATTTCTCCTCGGACCGGGTGACGGTGGCGCCGGGCACCGAGCGGGACTCGTCGGAGTCCGACCTGCTGGTCGAGCTGCGCGGCGCCATCACCCGCGACTGGATCACCGACCTGTACGTGCAGCACTCGACGGCCGAGAACAAGCTGGTGCGCGCGACCGCATCGCTGCGCTGGCAGCCGCGGCCGGGTTCGGTGCTCGGCGTCGGCTACCGCTACAAGATCAACGAGATCGAGCAGGTTTCGCTGGCGACGCAGTGGCCGATCGCCGCGCGCTGGTATGGTGTCGGCTTGGCCAACTACTCGGTCCGCGACCGCAAATGGGTCGAGCTGCTTGGCGGGCTGGAGTACCGCGACGACTGCTGGGCGGCGCGCTTCGTCGCCCAGAGCTTCGTCACCATCGGCCAGGCGCCGACGTCCTCGTTCATGTTCCAGTTGCAGCTGAACGGCGTCGCCTCGATCGGCACCGGCCTGCTCGACCAGCTGCGGCGTAGCATTCCCGGCTATCAGGTGCTCGACCCGCGGACCACCGGAATCGGCCGCTACGAAGACTATGAGTAGAGTGCTCCACGCCCTGTTGTCCTGCGCCGCGGCCTTGCTGCTGCTGGCCTCCGGCGCCGCCGCGGCCCAGACGGCGGCACCCGCGACCAGGCCTCTCGATGCGATCGTCGCCGTCGTCAACGAGGAGGCGATCACGCAGTCGGAGCTCGACGCGAGGACCCGCGTCGCCGCGGCGCAGCTGCGGCGGCAGAAGATCCAGCTGCCGCCGGAGGCGGTGCTGCGCCGGCAGGTGCTGGAGCGGATGATCCTCGACCGGGCACAGCTGCAGCTGGCACGGGAGACCGGAGTGCGGGTCGACGACGCGACCGTCAATGCCGCCATCGGCCGCATCGCCGAGCAGAACGGAGTCAGCGTGCAGCAGTTCCGCCAGCGGCTGGAGCAGCAGGGCATCTCGTTCAGCCGCTTCCGCGCCGAGATCCGCGACGACATCATCATGTCGCGGCTGCGCGACCGCGAGGTCGACAGCCGCATCCAGGTCTCCGAAGGCGAGATCGAGAACTTCCTCGCCGCGCAGACCGGCGCGGCGGCCGGCTCGGTCGAGTACGAGATCGCGCAGATCCTGCTGCGCGTTCCCGACAACGCCTCGACCGAACGCATCGAGGCGACGCGCCGGCAGGCCGAGGCGATCGTGATGCAGCTGCGCGGCGGCGCCGACTTCGCGCGGCTGGCGGCGGCCAACTCGAATGCGCCGGAAGCGCTGTCCGGCGGATCGCTCGGCTGGCGATCGGCGGACCGGCTGCCGACGCTGTTCCTCGACGCCGTCAAGGACCTGAAACCAGGTGACCTGGCGCCGCTGGTGCGCAGCCCCGGCGGCTATCACATCCTCAAGCTCCAGGGCAGGCGCGATGCCGGCCAGGGGCGGCTGGCGACCGGGCCGGTCGAGCAGACGCGCGCGCGCCACATCCTGCTGCGGGTGTCGGACCTGACGCCCGAGGCGGAAGTGCGACGCCGGCTGCTCGATCTGCGCGAGCGGGTCGTCACCGGCGGCCAGGACTTCGGCCAGCTGGCGCGGCTGCACTCGGTCGATTCGACCGCCACCCGCGGCGGCGATCTCGGCTGGCTCTATCCCGGCGACACCGTGCCCGAATTCGAGCGGGCGATGGCGCTGCTGAAGCCCGGCGAGGTGAGCCAGCCGGTCGCTTCGCCGTTCGGCTGGCACCTGATCCAGGTGCTCGAGCGGCGCACCGAGGCATCGCCGGCCGAGCGCAACCGCATGGCGGCACGGATGGCGCTGCGCGAGCGCAAGGCCGACGAGGCATACACCGAGTGGCTGCGCCAGTTGCGTGACCGCACCTATGTCGAGTACCGCATCGACGACGCCTGAGCGCGGTGCGCGGCCAGGGGGTTCGCGAGCGGTGCCGCCGCCGGCGCCGGGATGACGCCGATCGCGATCACCAGTGGCGAACCGGCCGGCATCGGTCCGCAGATCGCCGTTGCCGCCGCGGTGTCGTCGCCGGTGCCGGCGGTGCTGCTCGGCGACGAGCGCCTGCTGGCGGCAGCGGCGGCGAACGTCGGCATCGCCTGGCCGCCGCCGGCGCATGTGCGGGTGGAGCACCTGGCCGTCGACGCCATGGTCACTCCCGGCCGGCTCGACATCCGCAACGCGCGCTACGTGCTGCGGCTGCTCGATGCCGCCATCGACGGCTGCGTGAGCGGCCGCTTCAGCGCCATGGCCACGGCGCCGGTGCACAAGGGTGTGATCAACGATGCGGGTGTGCCCTTCAGCGGCCATACCGAGTATCTGGCCGAACGGACGAAGACGCCGCACGTGGTGATGATGCTGGTCGGCGGCGGCATGCGGGTGGCGCTCGCCACCACGCATCTGCCGCTGGCGCGAGTCGCGGCGGCGATCACCGTGCCGTCTCTTGCCGCTACCCTCGACGTGCTCCATGGCGATCTGGTCCGGCGCTTCGGCCTGGAGCGTCCGCGCATCGGTGTAGCCGGCCTGAACCCGCATGCTGGCGAAGGCGGTCATCTCGGCCGCGAGTAGATCGACGTCATCGCGCCGGCGCTCCAGGCGGCGCGCGACCGCGGCATCGATGCCGCCGGGCCGTTTCCGGCCGACACCCTG
>CAYLZU010000070.1:0-12143 GCA_964388005.1 uncultured Burkholderiaceae bacterium | reverse complement strand
AGGGAGCCCAGGGGCCATGGCCGTCACCACCGTCGCACTGCCGGCAGGGACCGCCACATGCAGGATCGGCTCTCGCGCGGCTGCGCGGATCGTTTCGCCGAGCGCCGTCCCGACCCATCCCGCGGTGACCGCCGTGCCGGCAAGCCAGGTCTGTTCGAAACCCAGCGCGCCCGTTCCCCGCACGACCCGCGAGACTTGACCCCAGGAGCGCCCGACGAACTCGCGTACCTCACTGACATCGTCCGAGCGGAAGCGCTGCGCCCAAGACGGATGGCCGCCGAACTGCAAATGACCCGACACCACGTGCTCCAACCCGGCGGACAGGCTCCGTTGGCTACTGCTCCAGTCTACCGGTGGACGCGGCGGCTGCCTGGCTCCCGGGAATGACTTGCCGTGGCGGGGCAACACGCAAGGCTTCCGGCGACCTCCCGCGGCGACTTGATTCGGCGGCGCTGGCGCGGGCGCTACTTCGACTGCCACCACGGCACGGCGAAGGCCTGTGCCTCCTCGCGGCTGCCGGGCGGGTAAAAGGAGTGAATGCTGTTTTCCCGGTAGTAGCGCCAGAACGCGGCTTCGAGACTCCTGTTGACGATCCGGAAGTCGCCGCGCGACTGCGCCTCCTCGAGAAAGCGGCGATAGGCATCGAGCGGCTCCGGCCCGCCCTGCTGGAAAATGATGCGGCCGCCGTACTGGCGGTACAGCGCCCGGTTGATCTTCCATTGCAGGATGAAGGCGGCGGCGACCTGCTGCCGGGTTGCTTCCTCCTGCGGATCGGCTCTAGCGGTCCCTGGGTCGCCGAGCGCGGCGAGGAGATCGTCGAGCGAAGCGATCTCGGCGGCGAGCCGCGAGCGCTCCGCGTCGGAAAGACCCCCGGCAGCCAGCCTGCCGGCGAGGTCGGCCCGTCGGGCCGTGTTCTGCGCGCGGTCCTTCGCCAAGCCCTCCTGGACGTGCCTGACGTAGGCGTCTTTCTCCGCCGGCGTGACCACGATGCCCTGGTCCTGCGCGTACCGATCGGTCAGCTCGCGCAGGACGACGTAGCGGAATTCCTCCGCATCACGGGTGTGCACCACGGTGCCGAGCACCGTGCCGGCGACCGGTACCGCGGGGTCACCATAAGTCGAATGGGCACAGCCTGCCGCGACGGCGCAGACGAGCAGGGCGGCGGCGAGTCGGCTGCCCTGCCGCGACGGCGCGCGCACTCAGCCCCCGAAGACCACGGACTCCGAAATCTCGTAGCGCTCGTCGCCGGCGTCGATCAGGTAGATGCCGGCGGCGTTCTTCGTCGCCCGGAAGGTCATGTTGCCGTCGGCCTGACTGAGGTCGGCGCCGACGGCCTTGCCTTTCTCGAAGAAGATGAAGCGCTTGCGACCGTCCGGGTGCGTCACCACCACGGTGGCCGTGCCGCCGCCGGCGCGCGCCACGCCCATCTCGCACTGGCCCAACGGCTGGCCCTTGGATCGTGCGCACGGGAGCGGGCCGGTGGCGTTGAATTTGCCCTCGCCGGCGCGCTGCGTCGCCGCGAGGGCGGCGCCCCCGCCGCCGCTGGACGGTGCCGCCGCCCCGTCGATCGCCACGGTCAGCGTGTAGCCCGCCTTCTCGCCGCGGCGAGCGCCGGCGCGGTCGAGGTAGGTGCGGACGGTGTACTCGCCGTCGGCCGGCAACGTGCCGCTCCAGTCCTGCAGGCCGATCGCGCCCTCGATGGCGACGTCCTTCGAGCCCGGCGGCAGCACGTTGAAGGCGAGGCCCGGATTGCCGGACTTCAGGCGCACCGTCATCGTCTGGCCTGCCTTGGCGCGCAGCTTGTAGTCGATCGTCTGGCGGCCCGCGATCGAGCTCTTGACGGAGGCCGACGAGGCCCCCTTGGCGAACTGCAGCGGCCGCGACTCGATTCCGTCGGCCGCCAGCGAAGCGCCGGCAACTGCCAGCGCCAGCGCCAATGTCATGGCGCGTGCGAAAGACAAGCCCTTCATGATCTCTCCTGCAAGTGTCGGTTGGCGCAGGGCTGCAACGGCTTCAGAGGCAGTTGCCCTCGACGATCGGATTCAGCGACTGGATGCGCCCGTCGGACACCACGCCCTGGACGCACTGGCGGGTGCTCGCGTTCCACCACATGCTGTAGGCGGCGTTGCCGCCCTGCCAGCCGCCCTTGCGGACGAAGCCGCGCTTGCGCATGTCGTCGTCCATGTACTGGGCGCGGGCGCCGACGAGGTCGTTCAGCGGCACGTACGAGACCTGGCCGCTGTGGTACGCATAGGGCGAGCGATAGGAGGTCTCGGCTTCGCGTTTCTGCTGGCCGGCGTTGTAGCCGTCGACGTACGACTGCGTGCGGTTGTAGTCGTGGTAAGGCTGGTGATAAAGGCCATCGCGGTAGCCGCGCTCGAACTCCGCCGTCTGCTGTTCGGTCTTGTGCTTGTCCTCGTCCCGCTCATGCGAGCGGTGCGCCAGCACGGCCACGCCGGCGATCGCCGCCGCTGCGATCGCCGCCTTGGCAGCGTTGCTCATTCCTTTCGAGTCGCTGGACTGCGTCGAGCCCTGCTGGGCCGGCTGGCCGGTGTACTGCTGATACTGGTTGCAGTCCGTCGGGCTGACGTCGACGATGCTGCTGGCACGGCCATCGACGTGGGCAACACGGGCGCAGACGCCGATACTGCTCTGCCACCAGTACTGCCACAGCTTGCTGCCGCGCTGATCTGCGTGGATGAAGACGTAGCCGCGGTTGCGCAGCTCGCGCTGGGCGTAGTCCGAGCCCTGGTTGACCAGGTCGCTCAGGCGCAGATCCTGCACCTGGGCCCACGCCGGCGGCATCGCCAGGACGAAGCAAAGAACCGCGCCGAGGGGTGTCTTCACGGTGCGCGAAACGGAAAACCACTGCATGGTGCTGCCTCCGGGGAAAGGGTACGGACGCTGGACGGATGTCGCGGCTGCGTCCGAGCATCGACGCATGCCCGCTGAAGACTTTAAGCGCACGCCGCGTGCCGCGCTGTGCGGATTCCGAACGCCAGACACTGCTCCGCAGAGGGACCTGCGCCGGCTGCGCGATCGGATGCTCGAGGGACAAGGGCCGATGGCGCCCGTGGCGCCGCCCGCTCGGACTCGACGCGAAAGGCGTCCAGCAAGATTGCTACATCTTCTTCTTCGTGTCCTCCGCGGACTTCTCGATTGCCTTGCCTCCGGCCTCGATGTCCTTGCCGGCGCCGGAAATGGTGTTGCAGCCGGCGACGGTCAGCACGGCAGCGAAGAGGACGAGCAGTTTCTTCATTGGGGTCTCTCGAGGAAAGGAGGCAGGTTGCGAAGTAGCGGTCCGAGTCGATGACAATTCAGTTCAATCGGCGCGACAGCGAATTTCATCCGAACGGATCCCGGGCTGCGATCCGAAAACCGAACATGACGCAAGAGGGCGCCTGTCTGCGCGATGCTGCCTCCCGCGGAAGTGGACTGCCTCGGGCCGGGTGTCGCAGCCGGTTTGCGCCTTCGAACGGAGGCGGACGCTGATTCCAGAACAGCGTCGACGGCGCCGCGATCCAGAATCCGAATGCGAATGCGCGCCGCGGGGTCGGGCGCTACGGCTTGAGACCGTGCGGGGCGACGGGCTGCATGGCCCGCGCTGCGGCACTTCTGAAGTCGACCGGCAGGGGTTCGCCGCGGCTGGCCGCCTTCTTCACGGCGCCACGGCCGAATGCTGGCGGACCGCAGCAGGGGGCAGCGTCAGCTCGGCGCCCGACCCCGATCGCGCGCGATCTCTCGCTGGTGCCGCGGCGCCGCCGGCGAGGTGTCAGCGGCGCCCGTCCCAGCGAAACACGTTGCCGGATGAGTTGACAAGCCACGGCACCTGACCGGCCGACAGCGCGACCGCCCCGCCGGGAACCCGCTCCCAGCTGCTGCCGGTCCACCAGTGGATCGAATGGCCGCCATCGACGCGGTCGGTCCCCAGCAGCCACGCGGTGCCGTCGGCGCCGATCGTCACTGCGGTACCGCTGCCCGGGAGGCGCTCCCATCTGCTCTCGCGGTCAAGTCGCAGAATTTCGCCGCGGTCGTTGACGACCCACGGTCTGCCCTGGGGATCGACGTCGATCCGCAGGGCACCGCCGGGGACGCGATCCCAGTCCCTGCCGTTCCAGCGGTGAACGGAAAAGCCGCCTGTCACCGGCGTGACGCCGACGACCCAGACCACGCCGTTGGCGCCGATGCCGATATCGCGCGCCAGTCCCGGAAGCCGCGTCCATCCGCCGCGATCGCGCCGCAGGATCTCGCCGGCCGAATTGACGACCCACGGCTGGCCCTGCGGGTCGATGTCGAGTCGCACTGCGCCGCCGGCGACCCGGTCCCAGTCATTGCCATCCCAGCGGTATATGGGGCGCCCGCCATCGACACTCTCGATGCCGATGACCCACGCCGCTCCGTTCGGACCGACGCCGATGTCCGTCGCCCGGCCCGGCAATGGCTGCCACTGGGCCTGCGCCACCGATGCAAGGGCTGCGAAAAGGACGGCGAGAAGCGCATGTCGTGTCATGGTCGGCGACGGAAGCGGATCCTGGGACCACGGATCTCAACACACCGCCGAGGCGCCGGCGAGCCGAAATCCGCACTTCACGTGCCATCGCCGCCCTGTCGCCGGCGTCGCTTCAGCGCGGCGCGATCCCCTGCTCGCGCAGCCACGCATGAAGGTCGCGCGCGAAACGCTCGTAGCCGGCGGCGTTGGCGTGGATCTGGTCGGCCTTCAGCGACGGGTCGGACAGCACCTTCGCCCAGCCGCCCGCAAAGAGCGGCACGCCGTGATCCGTGGCCAGCGCCGCGTACAGCGGATGGTCGTCGAGCGAGCGCAGCAGCGCCGCCATCACCGCCGGTCGGGGCACGGCGATCAGCACCACCTCGCCGCCGGCAGCGCGGATCTCGCCGAGCATGGCGGCGATGTTGGCCCGCACCTCGGCTTCCGGCACCTGGCGCAGCAGGTCGTTGCCGCCGATCGACAGCAGGGTGAGCCTGGGCTGGTGCTCGGCGAGCAGAGGCGCCAGCCGCGCCCGTGCCTGGGCGCTGGTGTCGCTCGGTACGCCGGCGTTGATGACGTTCCAGCCTGTCGCCGCGGCGAGCCGGGCCGGCCAGGCGGCCTCGGCCGGGGCGCCGGTGCCGAAGGTCAGCGAGTCGCCAAGGGCGAGCACCGTGCTGCCGGCTGCAATCGCCGCGTGGCGCGGCCGCTTCTTGCCGCAGGCGGCGGGCAGCGCGCAGGCCAGCGCCGCCAGCAGCCGGCGGCGGCTCGACGACGGCGCGCCGTCAGTCGAAGGCGAAGGTGTAGACGAAGTCGAGCGCATTGGTCGTGCCGCCGCGCGCCACCGCCGACAGCCGGTCGGAGATCCGGTAGTTCAGCTGCAGGATGCGCGTCGTCTCGCTGATCGCCTGCTGGTAGCTGACCGAAACCGCGTCGTTGATCGACTTGCCGATGGTGATGATCTCGCCGGCCACGGTGGCGGCCGATGACTGGTCGCTGCGCAGGGCGCCGGCCACACCGCGCTGCGGCAGCAGCGAGGCGATGCCGAACGATCCGCTGCGGATCGAGATCTCGTCGACGCCGAGTGCCCTGGCGACGCGCATCGGGTAGCCTTCGCCGCCGCCGCCGAGCAGGCTGGCGGCCGCCTGCAGCAGGGCGATGTTGTCGCTGCCGCCCTGCTCGGGCGGGCGGCCGAGCACGAGCCACGACAGTGCCTCGACATCGGTCAGCGGCGGGTCGCTGTGCAGGCGGACAAGCGGATCGGCGGCGGTGCGGGTGATCGCCAGGCCGACTTCGACCGGCAGCCCCGGCCGCAGGGCGAGGATGTCGAGGCCGGGGCTCTCCAGCGCACCCTGGAAGTTGAGCCGTCCGCGCGAGATCACCAGCCGCTGACCGAAGCCCTCGTAAGTGCCGTCGACGGTGGCGATCGAGCCGACGGCGGTGACCGCGCCGCGGCCCGGACTACGAAGGCGCAGTGCGCCCTCGACGCGTGTGCTCAGGCCGAGGCCGCGCAGGTAGAAGGACGGGCCGAGGTCGATGCCGAGGTCGAAGCCGAGCGTGACCCGGCGCGCGCGCGCCTCGGCATCGTCACCGGCACGGACGACCACGACGTCGGAGGAGAGCGTCGGCAGCTCGGAGCGCGCCAGGCCGACGAAGCCGGCATCGGCGGCGAAGGCGCCGTTGACCTGGACGTGCGCGGCCGAGATCACGACGTTGGCGCCGCCCGAAGCGATCACCCATCGGTCCGGCTGCTGCAGCAGCGGCAGATGGATGGCGGCCACCTGGATCACGCCGTCGAAGTCGCGCAGCCGCAGCTGGCCGGTGGCCGACACCGAACCTTCCCGCTCGGCGTCCATGACGGCGGCGGCACGACGATCCTCGGGCCGCACTCTCGGCGGACCGCTGAACTGCAGCTGTTTCAGCACGATCAGGTCGTCCTGCAACTCGGCGAGCAGGGAGCCGTTCTCCAGCCGCACGCCCTGTTCCACCCAGGCCACGCGCAGATCGGCTCCGGTCATGCGACCGGACGCGGCGGGGTTGGCCGGGGTGCCTTCGATGAGCACGCTGCCGGCGAGCCGGCCGCCGAGGCGAACGTTCGCCCGCAGATGGTCCGACAGCAGCGCATTGATCCAGTCGAGCGTCGGCAGGTCGAAGGCGCCGTTGATCAGCCAGGGCCGTGCCTGCGCCAGGCGCCAGCCGCCATCTTCCGAGTGCTCCAGCCAGGCGCCGAGATGGCCGCCGATGCCGCCCTTCCTCGCGCTTTCGATGCGGACGATGGTGTCGAGCCGGTTGGCCTCGATGCGGGCGTCGAGTCGCACATCGACCAGGCCGAGCGCCGACTCGGGTCCGCGGCCGGCGTACAGGTCGCCGTCGCTGCGCTCGATCAGCACGTGGCCGTCGGCCGTGGCGCCGGAAAGGCGCAGGTCCCACTCGCCGCGCAGCGTCAGCGGCGGACGGTCGCCGGTGGCCGGCAGCACGGGAGTCAGCGCGCCCTCGACCGGCACGGCGAAGCGGGTCGGCTGCAGACCGCTGAATCGGCCCTGCGTGGCCATGCCTGCATCGTCGCTGCGGAAGCGGACGTCGTCGAAGCGCACGTGCTGCACGGCGATCTCCGCCGGGCCGAACTCGATGCCGTGCGGCCCGGCGACCAGCGCCGTCGGCGCCAGCAGGCGCAACTCCAGCGGCGGACCGATGCTTGCCTCGCGGATGCGGCCGCGCCAGGCGTGGTCGCGCCAGCCGCCGTCGGCGAGCAGCAGCCCGGCGTGGGCGCGGCTGGCGGTGGTCTGCAGGCGGATGGCGTGGTTCGACAGGATCCCCTGGACGGCGAGACTGATGGACTGCACCGCGGCGCGCGGCTGCGATGCGTTGCTGTAGCCGGCGAGACCGGCCAGCAGCTGCACCGCGCCGTCGGCGCCGCCGCCGTAGCTCGCCTGCGCGTCGATGCCGGCCAGCGCATGGTCGCCCCAGCGCAGCGCCTTGCCGTTCAGGTTCGCGGCGAACTCGGGGGCGGTCCAGTCGCCGCGGGCGCTGCCGGTCAACGAGACGCTGCCGCCGACCCTGGCCTTGCTTTGCGCCGGCAGCAGGTCGGCCAGCGAAGGCACGTCGAGCGACAGCTCGAGCGAGCGGTCGGGTGCACCCAGTCCGCCCTTGGCCAGCAGGCGCGCCTTGCGCACGGCGAAATCGACGTCGACATCGAAGCGATGCGCGGCATCGGCGTCGATGCGGCCGCGGCCGGCGAGCGGCCGGCCCCAGGCGCGGCTGTCCGCCAGCTCGAAGCGCAGGCGCCCGAGCGGCTGCGGCTTGAGCTGGCCGTCGACCACCAGGCTGCCGTTCAGGCGGGCGTCGATGCCCGTGACGAGGCGGCCGGGCTCGAAACGATCGAGCGCGCCCCGCAGAACCACCCGCTGCGTGCCGCCGAACTCGACGCTGCCGGCGACCGAGGCATGACCGTCGCCGAGCGCCAGGTGGGCGCTGTCGATGGTGGCCTGCTGCGGGGTGAAGCGTCCTTCGAACGTGAGCGCCGCCGCCGGCTGGGCCTTGTGCTCGAGCGCGGCGCTGGCCGTGATGGTGCCGGCCGCCGCCCGCGCCTGGACGCGGCCATCGACGCGCAGCGGCTGCATGGCGCCGTGGATCCGCGAAGGATCGACGCCGGCGAGGTTTGCCCGCGCCTGCCAGCTGCCATCGCCGAAGGCGACCGAGAACTCTCCTTCGGCGGAACCCTGCTGCAGTTGCGCGACGATGCGTTCGAAGCGCAGTTGCTCCGCGTCGACCGTGACCTGCGCCGAGGCGCTGCGCGCCGGAATGCGATCGGCGTCGATCGGGCCGGGCGCGCGGTTGGTCACCGCGATCTGCCCCGAGACGCGGTCCATCGCCGCGTTGGGCGCGAGCCGCGCCTTGACGGTGAGGTCGCCGCGCGGCGCCGCCGGGTGCCAGAAGCGCGGATCGATGCCGGCCAGGTCGACGTCGAGCGAACGCACCGCGGGTTCGTCGAAGCCGGTGATCACTGCCCTGAAGTCGCCGCTGGCGGCGCCGGAAAGGGCGCCGGTGGCGGTGAACTCGACCAGCGAGCCGGTGGCGCGGACGGATGCGTCGACCGTCTTGTCCTGGATCTGCGCCGCGATGTTGCCTTGCAGATTCAGCGCGAACGGCCGCTTCGCGCCGAGTTCGCCGGCCGCGGTCGCCGTGTGCGCGCCGAGCGCGAGGCGGGCGTCTTCGATCCGGTAGCCGGCCGGCCCGGCGCTGGCGCGGCCATCGATCGATTGCAGGCTGAAGCTGGAGTCGTCGACGGCGATCTCGAGCACGCCGAGCGTCACCCGCTCGGAGGTGATCCGCAGCGGAATGCCGATGTCGTCGGGCGGCGGTTCATCCGGATCGGAGGTGACGGCGACCCGCAGCGAGTCGGCGTGCAGGAAGTGGAGGTCGAGCCGCGCCGGCTGCACATCGACCTTGCGCAGCTTCGCGCGCACGCCGCTGGCGCTGACGACCGTGTCGCCGACCGTCAGGCGCAGTTCGGCGAAGCCAAACTCGCGCGTGACGGCGCCGAAGGCGCCGCGGGTTTCGATCCTCACCGGCGTGAAGCGGCTGGCGAGATCGATCGCGGTTGTCATGCCGCTCGTCGTCAGCAGCAGCCAGGCGATCACCGCCACCAGCAGGCTGATGGTGGGCGCGATGCTGACGTGGGTGTGCAGCAGCGATCGCAGCAGCAGCCGCCGCTTCTTCCTCGGCGGCGGCGGCTCCGGCGGCGGGGTGGGCGGCGGCGACCGAGATTCGCTCATTGCCGCGTGTTCAGAATGCGATGGCCACGTTGAAGGCCAGGCGCACGCCGTTGGTCTTTTCGGCGTAGGCGAGGTCGACGGCCAGCGGACCGGCCAGGGTGCGGTAGCGCACGCCGAGGCCGTAGCCGCGCGCCAGCGGCGTCGGCGGCCAGTCGTTGCCGGCATTGCCGGCGTCGATGAACACCGCCGCGCCCCAGTGCTCGCTGAGCCAGCGGACATACTCGGCCGAAGCGACCATCAGCCGCGTGCTGCCGGTCACTGATTCGCCTTCGATGGCGCCGAGGCTCTGGAAGCCGTAACCGCGCACCGAGCCGACGCCGCCGGTGCGGAACAGGAACTCGTTCGGCACCACCCGCGGATCGTCGACCGCCACGAAGCCGAGTTCGGTGCGCAGAATGATCTGGTCGCGCGGCGACAGCGGCAGGTAGTAGTTCAGCCTTCCGTAGGCGCGGCCGAAGCCCGTCTGCAGGAAATTGGAGACGCTGCTGCGGCCGATGCCGGCGGTTCCGGACAGGGTCAGCAGCGTGCCGCGGGTCGGGTTGGTCAGCGAATCGACGTCGCGGCGGGTCCACGCATAGGTGGCGGCGAAGGTGTCGTTGACGACATCCTGCTCGGGCGCGCCCAGCACCGAGCGGCTCTCGTGCTGGAAGCTGAGAGCGAGCTGGTTGTCGTAGCTGGTGCGGCCGCTTTCGCGCGTGAAGGTGCGCTGCGCGCCGACCGCCCAGCGATCGGTGGTCGTGCCCTCGCTGTCGGTGAATTCGAGCAGCGCGCCAACCGCATCCTGCGCACCGCCGGGGTGGGGCGGCAGGTAGATGTCGGCGTAGGCGGACTGGCGCGTCTGGTCGAGGCTGACGCCGGAGGCGAGCGCCAGCGCGCGACCGAAGAGATCGGCGTGGCGGTAGGCGACCTCGCCGCGGACACCGACGTCGGTCGAGTAGCCGAGCGAGAACGTCAGGCGCTGGCTCTTCGCCTCGCGGACCTCGACCAGCACCGGCAGCACCGAGCCCTCGGCGCGCTCCGGATCGACGTCGACGATGACCGTGCCGAAGTACGGCGCCCGCTGCAGCCGGCGCTGGAATTCGAGCAGGCGGTCGGCGTCATAGGGTTCGCCCTCCACCAGGGTGCTGAAGCGGTCGACCAGTTCGCGGTCGAAGCGCGACAGCCCGCGGACCTCGATCGGGCCCAGCGTGAAGGCGCGGCCGGAGTCGATCTCCACCCTGAGGCTGGCCGTTGCGGCGTCGGCCCGGATCAGCGCCACCGAGTCGGTCAGCCGCGCGGCGGCGAAGTCCCGGCCGCGGATCCGGTTCAGCAGGCGGGTCTTGGCCGCCGACCAGCGTTCCTGGCGGAACGGCTCCCCGACCGGCAGCTCCCAGCCGGCGCGGAATTCGTCGGCGCGCGCCTGCTGGTCCGCCAGTGCGCCGGTGAACTCGATCGTCACTTCGGCGACGTGGGTCCGCGGCCCGAGGTTCAGCAGCAGCAGATAGCGGGCCGGACCGCTGTCGTCGACGCCGACCGCCAGTTCGGGGGCGAAGTAGCCCTCGGTGGCCAGCACATCGAGGGTGTCGGCGCGCAGACGACGCAGCATGCGCTCGTCGTCCTCGCGGTCGATGGGATCGGCGGAGGCGACGTTCCGAAGCACCTGGTCGAGCAGTTCCGAGACCTCGCGCGGCGCCGGCGTCAGCAGTTCGAAGCGGGCCAGCGGCGCGTTTGCCCGGGCGGGCGCCGACGGCGGATCCTCGGCCGCGTGGGCGCATCCGAGTGCCATGATCGCGGCCAGGAGCAGGAATCGGAGCCGTAGCACTCAGGGAGGCACGCGTGGCGGCGCCGGCCGCCGGAATCGACCGAGCATTCTATCGAGGCGTTGAAAACGGCCCGCCGAGCCGCACCTAGGAGGCGGTTGCCCTTTCTCCGACTCTTCAGAATCCACCATGCGCCAGGACAAACTGACCACCAAGTTCCAGGAAGCGCTCGCCGACGCGCAGTCGATCGCGGTCGGCAACGATCACCAGTACATCGAACCGATCCACGTCCTCGCGGCGATGCTGCGGCAGAGCGACGGCGCGGCGCGTTCGCTGCTGCAGCGGGCGGGCGCCAACGTCGGCGCGATGACGCAGGCGGTCGACGGCGCGCTGAAAGGCCTGCCGCAGGTCACCGGCACCGACGGCCAGGTGCAGATCGGCCGCGAGCTTGTGGCGGTGCTGAACCAGGCCGACAAGGAAGCTGGCAAGCGCGGCGACGCCTACATCGCCAGCGAGATGTTCCTGCTCGCCGTGGCCGACGACAAGGGACTGGCCGGCCGCACGGCGCGGGACCACGGCCTGACGCGAAAGAGCCTGGAAGCGGCCATCGACGCCGTGCGCGGCGGCGGCAACGTCGGCAGCCCGGAGGCCGAGAGCCAGCGCGAGGCGCTGAAGAAGTACACCATCGATCTCACCGAACGCGCCCGCCAGGGCAAGCTCGACCCGGTGATCGGCCGCGACGACGAGATCCGCCGCACGATCCAGATCCTGCAGCGGCGGACCAAGAACAACCCGGTGCTGATCGGCGAGCCGGGCGTGGGCAAGACGGCGATCGTCGAGGGACTGGCGAGCCGCATCTTCAACGGCGAGGTCCCGGAGACGCTGAAGGATAAGCGGGTGCTGACGCTCGACATGGCGGGCCTGCTCGCCGGCGCCAAGTACCGCGGCGAATTCGAGGAGCGGCTGAAGGCGGTACTAAAGGAGATCGCCGCCGAGGAAGGCAGAATCATCGTCTTCATCGACGAGCTGCACACGATGGTCGGCGCCGGCAAGGCCGAAGGGGCGATCGATGCCGGCAACATGCTCAAGCCGGCGCTCGCCCGCGGCGAGCTGCACTGCATCGGCGCCACCACGCTCGACGAGTAC
>CAYLZU010000069.1:0-12182 GCA_964388005.1 uncultured Burkholderiaceae bacterium | reverse complement strand
CATGGTGTTGCGGTATCGCGCCGCTGATGCCTATGCCGTGCTGGCCGAGGTCAAGGGCAACTGGGACCGCATCCTCGGCACGGTGCAGGTCGAGACGCCCGACCGCGCGATGGACCTGGTGCTGAACCGCTGGCTGCAGTACCAGACCATCGCCTGCCGGTTGTTCGCGCGGGCGGCGTTCTACCAGGCCGGCGGCGCCTATGGCTTCCGCGACCAGTTGCAGGACACGATGGCGTTGACGCTGGCGATGCCCGAGGCGGCACGCGCGCAGCTGCTGCGCGCCGCGGCACGGCAGTTCGTCGAAGGCGACGTGCAGCACTGGTGGCATCCGCCGACCGGCCGCGGCGTGCGCACGCATTGCTCGGACGACCTCCTCTGGCTGCCTTATGCGGCGGCTCACTACGTCGCGGTGAGCGGTGACGCGGCCGTGCTCGATGAGCAGATTCCGTTTCTCGACGGGCCGATGCTCGAACCGGCGCAGCACGACGCCTACTTCACGCCGGTGCAGTCGCAGCAGGCCGGCACGCTGTTCGAACACTGCTCGACCGCAGCCTGCCGGTGGGCGAGCACGGCCTGCCGTTGATGGGGACCGGCGACTGGAACGACGGCATGAACCGTGTCGGCCACCTGGGCAAGGGCGAAAGCGTCTGGCTGGCCTGGTTCCTGTTCTCGACGCTGCAGAAGTTCGGCGTGCTGGCTGAACAACGCGGCGCCGCCGAACCGGCCGCGCGCTGGCGGGCGCACGCCGCGCACCTGCAGGCCGCCGCCGAAGCCCAGGCGTGGGACGGCGCCTGGTATCGGCGCGCGTACTTCGACGACGGCACGCCGCTGGGTTCGGCGGGCAATGCCGAGTGCCGGATCGACTCGATCGCGCAAAGCTGGGGCGTGCTCTCGCGCGCTGCCGACCCGGAGCGCGCCCGACGCGCGATGGATGCGGTCGACGCCTACCTGGTCCGGCCCGGCGACGATCTGGTGCTGCTGTTCACGCCGCCCTTCGACAGGACCAGCAAGGATCCCGGCTACGTCAAGGGCTATCTGCCGGGTGTGCGCGAAAACGGCGGCCAGTACACCCACGCCGCCGTGTGGTGCCTGATGGCGCGCGCCAGGTTGGGCGACGGCGAACGAGCCGCCGAACTGTTCGCCATGCTCAACCCGGTGAACCGCGCCGCGAGCCGCGCCGGCGTGTATGCCTACAAGGTCGAACCGTATGTGCTGGCGGCCGACATCTACGCGGAGCCGCCGCATGTCCGGCGCGGCGGCTGGACCTGGTACACGGGCGCCGCGGGATGGCTCTATCGCGCCGGGCTGGAAAACATCCTGGGGCTGACGAAATGCGGCGACAGGCTTCACATCGCCCCCTGCATCCCGCCTGGCTGGCCGGGATTTCGGGTCCGCTATCGCCACGGCACGACCGGCTACGAAATCGGCGTGGAGAACCCGCAACGCGTCGCGCGCGGCGTCGTGTGCGTGGATCTCGATGGGGTGCGGCTTGACAGCCCCGGGCAAGGCATCACGCTGCGCGACGATGGGCAATCACACCAGGTCAGAGTCGTGATGGGGTGAACCGCTCGGGCAGGGCGCGAAATCCCGCCGCAAGCCATCGGCTCGAAAAGAGCCCCGCTGCTCGAGCGGGGCTGTCGTCAGGCCATGCCGATTGCTGTCTTCGCCGACGCGATGCGCCGAGGCCGGCAAGCGCGAGGCCAAGCAGCGCCAGCGTGCCCGGTTCCGGGACGAGGAAGCCGCGAATCTCGCCGCCCGGAAGAGCGTTGGTGTACAGCTTGAAGTGAGCGCGCCGGGCCGCCCCAAGCGCTCACTCCGGAGCGCGCAGCGCGGAGGACACCATACAAGCCCTGCCGGCGGTCGCTCAGTTCAGCGCGAAGAACTCCGCATAGACCAGGCGCTCCTCGACCACCCGCCGCTGCAGCGTTCGGCCACCCTGGACTTCCGGCACGGTCCGGTCGCTGTAGTAGCGCTCGAACTCGCGGATCGCCAGCCGCGATGGCCGGTTCAGTGCCGGCAGGGTCACGGAACCGGACCATAGCGCCGGGTCGATCAGGTCGAGGATGCCCGGCTGGATCTCGATCGCTGGGCCGGCAGCCACATCGGGGCGGACGACGGTGCCTTCCGGCCTGACGGCAACGCCGGCGCCGGCGAGCACGTGGCCCAGGTTCGGCGCCGCAGCGACCGTGACGCCGGCCGGGCGGCCGCCGCCGCGCTGTGCCGGTCCGATGTCGCGCTGGCGGCTGCCTTCGCCGGGCGGATCGAGAAGCGTGCTGGTCAGCACCGCCGCGTCGCTCCAGGCGAGATCGCTGTCGACGGCCGCATCGCGCACCTGCAGGACGACTTCGAGCCGGTTGCGGCCGCTCTCCGATGGCGGTCCGAGCGGGCTGGGGATGAACGAGATGTTCAGATACTGCGATTCCGGCGGGAACTTCATCGATCCCAGTTCCGGCGCCGGCCCGCGCAGCGTCAGCCTGATGGTGTTGCCGCTGCGGTCGAGCACCAGCGCCCGCCGCGGCAGGAGCTGCGCGAACTCGGCGAGGACGACGCGCGAGACCTTGGCGTCGGGGCGCGAGTGCGGCTGGTAGCGCACCAGCGCCAGGCGCACGAACGGCATGTAGTTGCGGCCGGGGTCGAGTTCGATGTCGCAGTACCACAGGCCGCGTTCGCGGTCCCACTGCACCCGGTGGCCGACCACCGTCACCGGCGTCGCCGTCTCTTCGAGCGCCACCGTTTCGGCGGTGACGCGCAGCGGGAAGTCGGTGATGCGCGTCTGTTCCTTCGGCAGCAGCGAGTCGAAGATCGGGTCCAGCCCCCACTGGGTGACGAACGGCTTCATGTCGTCGCCGATGTTCTGGAAGGCGGCTCCGTCGCCGAGGATGACGACGCCGAGCAGCTCGCCGTCGCCGGAGGAGAACCACGGCCGGTCGAGATAGACGCGCAGGCCGTTGCCGTTACGCGTGCTCGACTGCCGTGCCTTGTCGATGCCCTTGTCCTGCGCCCAGCGCATCGTCGGCAGCACGTAGACGAGGCCCGGGCTTGCCGGCCGCGCCGAGTTCGGCACCACGATGAGCCCCTCGCGCGCGCCGGTGGCGGTGTTCAGCAACACCGGCGCGCCGAGATCCTCGGGGGCGCCGCGGTCGGCCTGCACACCGGGCACGGGATCGCCGAGGCGGATGATGTTGTTGCGGTCCTCGGCGAGCTTCGCCGGCAGGTACTCGGCGAAGCGCGTGGTGGCGCGGATGCGATAGCGGACCAGGCGGAACTTCGTGTCGCCGAACTCGTGCCGGTCGGCGCGCGTGCGGCTCTGCGGCTGCAGCGGCGGGTTGGCGAGATTGGCGATCGTCGCCTGCTCGTTGAGCGCGATCATCTCGTCGAGCCCGAACAGGTTGCCGAAGTTCTCCGGCACGTTGATCTCGCCGAGCTGCCCTTCGCCGGCAACGCGCTCGGGCGGCCCGCGCAGCGGGTCGTCGACGACTTCGGTCCAGTCGGCGACGATCTCGAACTTGCCGGTGCTCGGCCCGTGCATGCGCAGCCTCGCCGTCAGGTCGGTGTAGGTGGCGCCCGGCGGCCGGTTGTTGGCCAGCGCCATGAACTGCGGGCTGCACACCGGCTGCTGGGTCGCGTGCACCAGCACCAGCGGCCGGTCGGGCGTGATCATCCAGTGGCAGCCGAGGGCGGCCATCGCCTGCACCTGCTGCCGGGCGCCGGCCGAGGTGATCCACGACGGGATGCCGAGCGTGGCCAGGTACTCGACCGGATCGTCCGGCCGCAGCCCGAAGGCGGCGAGGGCGCCGGTGAAGACGAAGCTCGAATAGCGCATCCGCTCGACCCGCCCCTTGGCGACGGCGAGCGTCAGCGTGCGCGTCTCGGGATCCCACTTCGGCGTGCCGTCGTCGGTGAAGGTCTCGCCGCAGACGTCGCCGTCGAGCGTGGCGGCGCGTTCGCGCACGACGATTCGCAGTCCGGCGCGCTCGGGCCAGCGGCCGGAGAACACCACCAGCAGCACCAGTTCCTCGTTCGGCGCCCGCAGGATCGCGGCGCCGGGGCCGAGCGACATCGGCTGCGTGACGCCCGGCACGCGGCGCAGGGAGATGCCGCAGGCGGCGTCGTCGGGCAGGTACGGCGTGGGCAGCAGCGCCGACGGCGCCGTGTCCGGATAGATGACGTACTGGCCGCCGGCGAGCCGGTCGCCGGTCGGATTGCCGGGGCCGGGCAGCGCCAGCGGCAGCGACGTCGAGGTGGCCTGGGTCGTCGACGGTGGCGTGACCAGCATCACGCCCGGAACATCGAACAGCGACAGCGGCTCGCGTTCGGTGATCAGCTTGTACGCCGCCAGCGCATCGGCCGGCGCGCCGCCGATCGCCTGGTCGAACAGGCGGTGCATCTCCGCCTGCAACTGCGCCGTCTTCGGCGGCACCACATGGCGCACGGCCTCGGCGACGTAGTCGAAGCCGCTCGACGCCGGATCGGCGATCGCCGCCGCGAAGGCCGGCGTCGACAGGTAGCCCTCGGGATCGACGTCGTGGTTGCTGCGGATCACCACCCGTTCCAGCGATTCGCCCTCCGACAGCCGGTCGCGCTGCACCAGCGCCGGTGGGTCGACCGGCTCGAAGCGCAGGTATTCGACCTCGTTCGTGGCCTGCTCGAACCCCCCGAGGCTGGGGTCGTCGAGGTCGAGGCTGTTGCCGGCGAGATCGACGACGCGGGCGCGGAACCGGTAGCGCTCGCCGAAGCGCAGCCGCGGCAGCGACCGCGGCTCGGCGACGAAGCTCGCGGCGACGCCGGAGTTGTTCGGCGCCACCTCGGTCACGTGATCGACGCGCTCGCTCTGCAGACCCGGCCCGGCGCCGTCCCCGGCGACGATCGTCCGCCCGGGGCGCGGCGCGGCGAGGCTCCAGCCGGTCCAGCGGAACAGGCTCTCGTGCAGGTAGTGCTCGTCGGTGCCTTCGCTCGAGGTCGTCGATGGCCCCTTCACGTAGCCTTCGTCGGCGCCGAAGCCGACGCTGCGGTCCGGCTTCGTCAGCCGGAAGCTGCCGATGCGCCGGCACAGCGACTTCCACTGTCCCGTGGAGGCGGTGTGCACGTCGACCCGATAGCCGCGCAGCACGTCTTCGGCGAACAGCATGACCTTGCGCGACTGCACCGCCGAAGTCTCGAAGGCGTCGTTCTTCAGCGCCGCCGCGGCGGCGGCGAGCGCCGCCCGGCCGGCGCGGCCGTGGCAGGAGACGCCGATCGAACCGGAGCGCAGCGCCGCCACCGCCTGCCGGTCGCCGGTGGTGTAGGTGACCTTGCCGTCGGACTTGATGTCGAGGCTGCGGGCGACCAGGTTCTGCGCCGTCAGCAGGAAGTCGGTCGTCTTCAGCGCCGCGCCCTCGGGGTCGACCTGGTAGACGTCGTAGTCGCTCTTGCTCTTGCCCCAGTGGTCGCCGGCGCCCTCGAGATGCAGCAGGCCGTCGCGCAGCTCGGACCCGCGGGCGCGCGCCAGGAAGCGCTGCCTGGTGAGGCGGAAGGCGGTGCGCGGATAGGCGTCGTCGGCGGGATCGTGCGATGAGTTCCACCGCGGCAGCAGGCCGATGGCGCCGTCGAGCTGGCCCTGCGGGCTGGCGGCGAGCGCGGCGAGCAGCGGATTGGCCGCCGGATCGTCGGGCAGGGCGATGTCGATCACCAGGCCGAGCGCGCGCAGCAGCGCCGGGTAGTCGCCGAACGAGGCGACGATGCGATGGAAGTCGAATTCCGGCGGCTTCGGCCGCGGGGAAGCGCCGGCCAGGCTCGGAATGCGCTCGTAGGCGCTGCGGTTTTCGCTGCGAGCGTAGAAGCGGCTGGCCTGGTAGAAGTCGTACTCGGCGGCGCTGCGGAACTGGCTCATGACGCCGGCATCCGGGCCGCCGGCTGGCGGGTTCCAGTCCGGCGGCAGCGCCCGGATCGGCGTCGTGCCGGCGACGGTGCCGCCGTCGATGCCGACCACCGGTGGCGTGAACGCCGGCGGACCGTAGAGCCCCTGCTTGGAGAACACCCGCTGGTCTACGAGGCGGTCCGGCCGTTCGCGGCTCTTGCGGTCGAAGAAGCGTTCGAAGCCCGGCAGCGGCAGTTCGATCTGCCGGTCGCCGAGGTTCACCTTCTGCGTGCGCACGCCGAGGTCGGTCAGCATGCCCTTCAGCGCCGGATCGGCATTGCGCCACGGCAGCAGCCGCGGCCGTTCGGCGCCGCTCGTGGTGGCGAGCTGCTCGTACTTCTCGCGCACGAACTTCAGCACGTTGCGTACCGCGAACGAGCGCAGGTTGACGTTGCGCATGTCGGTGAACCTGAAGCCGTCGACGAAGGTCGCGGCGTCGAAGATGTCCCTCCAGATCGCCGAGTCGGCCTTGCTGATCACGTCGGCGGCGATCCTGGCGGCCCCGAACTCGACCGCGAACTTCAGCCCGGCCACCGTGTCCGGCCAGTCGAGGAACTCGGGGAACGCGGCGAGCACCTGCTCGTTCGCCGCCTGCGGGGTGAGCCGCGGCGAGACCACGATCGACAGCCGCAGCGAGCCCTTGCGCGGCCCGTCGGGCACGTAGCCGTACGGCAGCACGGTCCAGACGATTTTCTGCTTTGCCATGGTCGTCTCCCGCTGCTACGCGAAGGCTTCGCAATACTCGCGCCAGGGATAGGCGAGCGTGTCGGTGAGCACCTCGCCCGGCTCCGGTCCCATCAGCTGGGCGAAGCTCGGGTCGCCGTTGGAGCCGGCGAACTTGCGCTCGCAGGTGATGGTGACGCTGGCGGAGAAGCAGAAGATCGAGATCTCGATCGTCAGCTGCGCCTTGCCGACGCACTTGCCGGTGGCGAACTCGTAGCGCAGCTCCAGGTACAGCTCCAGCGACGCCGAGACGATGCCGAGCACGCTGACGTGGCCGCCGAGGCGGAAGTAGCCGGTCAGGGACGCCTCGTCCTTCTCCATCCGGAAGTAGATGCCGGCCATCACGTGCACGCCGCCGCTGGCCACCCCGAAGTCGACCGAGATGCTGGCGCCGAACTCGAGCGCCGCCTCGAGGATCTGCACCCCGCTCGGATCGATGGTGATGCCGAAGAAGCCGCCGCCGCCGAACAGCGACACGGTGAGGTTGAACGGCTGCTCGCGGGTGCAGAAGTTGAAGCGCACCGCGAGCGGCTGGCCGATGAACGGCACCGAGAAGCCGGCGCCGAGCGACAGGTTGGTGAGGCTGAAGATGCCGACGGCGATGTTCGGCAGGGCGATGTCGAAGCCGGCGTCGATGCCCTGCGCCGTGATGTCGAGATAGGGCGGGTCGGAGAAGCCGTCGAGCGGGATCAGGTCGCGCAGGGTCTCGACGAACGACAACACGCCGATGAACTTGATGTCGGTCAGCAGCACGTCGACCGCCATCTTCATCGACGAGTCGGCGCGGAACTCGATCTTCTCGAAGTTCAGCTCCAGGAATCCGGCCGGGTTGATGAGGATGAGGTCGAAGTGCTTCAGCGAACAGACGACGTTGATCTTCGGCGTGCCGGTGCCGTTGCGCTTCACCCGCGCCTCGACGGCGACGACGAAGCCGTGCCGGTCGTTGGCGCGGAACAGCGGCTCGGTCGCGGCATTGGCGCCGGGCAGCGCCCAGTTGGCGAGCTCCGGCTTCCAGTCGAAGCGGATCGTCATCTCCTCGCCGCCGAACAGTTCCTGCAGCGTCTCGATGCTGGCCAGCGCGACGTCGAACATCTGCGTCAGCACGTCGATCACCGACAGCAGGGCCTGCTTCGGGGCGCCGTCGACGAGCCTGTTTGCCTTCAGCAGCGGCCGGAACGCGGCGATGGCGTCGCGGACCGCGGTGAGTTTCGCCAGCAGCTGCGTCGCGTCGCCGAAGAGGCTTCCGATCGCGCCCGGGTCGCCAACCACGCCGTCGAGGGCGGTCGCCAGCGCCTTGGCGGTGTTAACCAGCTGTGCACCGTCGTTCAGGGCGTTCAGGAGATCGACGCCGCGCTGGGCGATGTTGGCGACCGACTGCTTGAACCCTGCCGGCACCGGCCCCGGCACGTTGGCGAGAACGGCGTTCAGTCTGTTCAACGCCGGCGCGATCTTCGCCGCCAGCTGCGCCGGATTGTTCAGGGCGAGGTTGCCGCCGGCGCTCGACTGGGTGTCGATCCAGGCGACGAAAGACTCGAGCTCGGCCCGCGCCTGCTGGATCCGCTGCAGGTACTGCGCCACCTGCGCCTGCGCCGTATCGAGCTGCGCCACCGCCTGCTGTTCGATGTCCTTCAGCGTGCCGATGGCCACCTGCGCGGCGGCCTTGCCGATCGCGGCGCCGTCGTCGGGCAGCCGCCGCAGCAGGTCGAGCAGGCGCACCAGGTCGTTGACGAAGCTCTCGACCTTGGTGGCGGCCTCGGTGAGGAACTTCGGCATCGTCGGCGAGCCGGCGGCGGAGGCGATCGCCGCGATCACCTCGCCGAGCGGGATGACGCCGAACAGCAGCGGCGACAGTTCCTTGAAGAACTCCTTCGGATCGGGCGCACCGCCGTCGAACCCGGCAAGCGGGCCGGCCACCGGGCCGGCGACGCGCGACAGGCCGGAGGGCTTCAGGTTCGGCATCACGAAACCGCCGGAACGGTCGCTTTGCTTGCCGAAGTCGAGGTTGGCGGTATTGCCCGGGTCGGCGGCGATGACCTCCATGAACACTTCGCCCGGACTGGCGGCGTTGAAGCCCCTGGCGAGGTAGTTCGCCTCGAACCTCAGCGCGTTGGTGCCGGCAGCGCCGGCGAGTCCCGACAGCGCCGGGATCTTGGTCACCACCCGGGCAAGCGACGGATAGCACTGCAGGCCGCCGTTGCCCTGCGCGAACGCCTTCAGGTTGTCGGTCTCGCAGCCGAACTCGGCCAGCTCGATGTCGCAGGCGGTGTCGCCGGGGTTGACGCTGGCGGCCAGCGCCACCTTCTGCAGCCGCAGGTCGGCCTCGCGCAGGCTCCTGCGCGCCGCGCTGCGCCACTCGCTGCGCGCCCTGTCGAAATGGACCTTCGAGGCGTCGTAGTCGATCTCGAGCTTGCCAGCCTGCTGCTTGGGCACCGCGGCGAGCATGTTGTCGATGAAGATCATCGGCAGCTCGAACTCGATGTTGCGGCCGTCGATGTCGGTGGCCGCGCAGCGGAAGCGGAACGGCACCGCCGGGTTGCCGATGTGCGGATAGAACATCAGCGGCCCCTGGAAGACGTTCGACGGCGCCTGCGACGGATCGGCCAGATCCGGCGTCACCGTGGTCAGGATGCGCACGCTCGCGAACGGGAACTGCAGGTGGTAGAAGCGCACCGCGCCGTCGCCGACGTTCCTGAGGTTGGTCGACGTGTAGGCGCGTTCGCGCTCGCGCACGACGATGAACATCCGCTGCCGCAGCACCGCCGGGTTGCCGGCATTGCCGGGATGGAACTTGCGTTCGCTGACCTTGATCAGCGCCACCCGGTGGCCGAAGGGAAAGAGGAACCCCTTGCGGACGATGCGCACGTACTGATCGCGGCCCATCGAGGCGCGATGCACCCATTCCTCGACCGCGAACCCGGGAGGCGCCTGCCAGGCACCGCGGGAATCGAGCCAGCCGCCGAGCGCAGACAGCATCAGCAGGTTGACGTCGACCACCTCGGGCCTGTAGTTGCTGACCGAGTAGTTCGACGACAGGTGGACGATGTTGAAGCGGTCGTTGTCGTCGAGGGTGGAGCGGAAGGGGGCGTTCGAAGGCAGCGGAAAGGTCCCCGACCCCGGATAGTCCCGGTTGAAGGTCGCCGGGCTCGACCCCTCGCCGGTCAGCGCCCAGACGGCGCGCACGGTGCGGTTGCCGTCCTTCTTCGGGTAGTCGACCGGCGCTCCCTTGGCATCGAGCGTCGTCATCCTCGTGTGCCACAGCTCGGTGCGCGCCGTCAGCGGCGAGGTGACCGCGCGATCGGCGTGCCGCCAGCGCGCCGCCGAGTGCGGCGAGATCAGCAGCCGCCATGGCAGCTCGATCGACGTCTGCTTCGGTCCCGGTGCGGTCGGTTTGGAGCCGAACTGCGGCGCCGGGGCGACGATGGCCTCCGGGCGAAGCCTCAGGTCGTTGACGGCGACCGCGATGCTGGACGAGAAACCGGCGCGTGCCGACGCCTGCGGTCCCCGACGCGTCCCGCCGCCGCGTGGTGAGGCGGCGCGGGGAAGCACCAGCCCGCCGGGCAGGTTGGCGCGCAGCTCCAGTGTCGGCGCAGCGGCCGGCCCTTCGAACGCCGCGATCCGCAGCGTGCGCAGGGCCGTCGCCGAAAGGCGCGAGCGCTGCGCCGCCGGCAGGCTGTCGAGGAAGTGGATGCTGGCATCGAGCCAGGCCACGGTGCCGCGTTTCGGCTGCCGCGGCCGCGCCGTGGCGACGACGTCCAGCGCCATCGACCGACAGGCCGCGAGGATCCCGGCGAGCGTGTAGTCGATCGACCATGACTCGTCGTCCGGAACGACGAACGACACCCGGCTCTCGCCCGCGATTCGCGCCCGTACCGGAGGCGACCCGATGCCGGTATCCGGCGGCGAGGGCTTGCCTTCGCGTTCCTTGTTGCCTTCCTTGTCGGCAATGCCGGCGCTCGATACCTGGTAGAAGACTTCCTCGACGATCGATTGCGGCGGAAAGTGCAGGATCAGCCGCGCCGGACCGGCGCCGGCGCGCGCCATTTGCGGCGGGCTGCCGGCGACCACCTTGAGATTGACGGCTTCGATGCGCAGCGCCAGCAGGTCCTCGGCCCGCACCACCGGGCGGCCCGGCTTGCCGCCGTCGAAGAGGTTCGTGGTCGTCCTGGCGGCGAACAGGCCCGGCTGCGCGATCACCGCACCGCCGACCGGCTGCGCGACGATATTCGGCGACACAGGCGCAGGGGCGGGCGAGACGACCGCGCCGGCGATCGATCCCGCGCCGGGGCGGACGATCGCGCCGATACCACCGGGCGGGCGAGCCAGGGTGGAGCCGCTGCGGCTGGCGCGCTTGCCCGGCCTCGATGCGCTCGCCGTTGTCTTCTTCGCCATCGGGCCTCCCGCACACGACTCGCAACGATCGCTGCCGGGCACTGTGGACCCGCAAGCGGTCGCGCGCCATCGCCGCCGTGCGCTAGCTTGCCCGGATGCGCGAGTTCAGTCCCGTCATCCCGATCGCAAGCCGCGGCCGGGTGCGCGCCGCACGTGATCGGTCACCGGCGACAAGCAGCGCCGCGGTTTTCCCTCTGCGCGTGTGGCGGTGTGACGGCGAGCGGGCGCGTCGTGCTCGCGGATCGACGACTGCGCAGCCGGGATCGCATGCGGCCAGCTAGCCGATCGGCGCGATCGCGTGCGATACCGGCGTCATCCGCGCGATCGCGCGGCCGTGGTCGCCACCCTCGACCCTCGGGCTGCCGGCGATGGCCGGCGGTCGCCGAAGTCTGCGCAGAGGGACGGCGGCGAGCCGTCCCTTCTTCGGCGCGGTCCGCCGATCAGCGGCGCCGCTTCTTCGCCTCGCTCGCCTCGGCGGCGGCCGCGGCGGCAGCGGCATTGACCTGCTGCGTCTTGGTGGCGAACTTCTGGCGGAACTTCTCGACCCGGCCGGTTTCGGTCACCCGCGTCTGCGCCCCGGTGTAGAACGGGTGCGACTCGGAGGTCGTCTCGACCTTGTACAGCGGGTACTCCTTGCCGTCCTTCCAGGTGATCCGGTCCTTGGTCTGGACGGTGGAGCGGGTGAGAAAGCTGAAGTCGCTGGAGATGTCCTGGAACACGACTTCGCGGTAATCGGGATGGATGCCCTGCTTCATCTTCGCCTCGGTTCCGGCCGCCGGTCCGGTGGCTCCGCGCAAGCGCCGCGGGCCGGACTACGTGCCAATCAATGGGAGCGCGGATTATCCGCGAATCAACCAGGGGCCGCAAACGGGCCGGATCAACCGCCCCTGCGCATCATGTCGAAGAACTCGGCGTTGTTCTTGGTCTGCCGCATCTTGTCGAGCAGGAACTCCATCGCCTCGATCTCGTCCATGCCGTAGAGCAGTTTGCGCAGGATCCACACCTTCTGCAGGATGGCGGGCTCGAGCAGCATCTCCTCCTTGCGCGTGCCCGAACGGTTGACGTTCAGCGCCGGATAGACGCGCTTCTCGGCCAGCCTCCGCTCCATGTGGATTTCCATGTTGCCGGTGCCCTTGAACTCCTCGTAGATGACGTCGTCCATCCGCGAGCCGGT
>CAYLZU010000068.1:1036-12235 GCA_964388005.1 uncultured Burkholderiaceae bacterium | reverse complement strand
GCCCCGCCACGCGGGGCGCATCTGGCGTCATCCTGCGCCGCCTGCTCTGCTTCGCGTGAAGGAGTCACGCTTCCCCGGCTTCGTGCCGCCGGACGGCACGATGAGTCGGTGACCTGTGCCTGATCGTCCGTGACAAGTCATGTCGCCAAGGTGGCGCGTCGTCACGTCCCCCTGTTAGCCTTTCATTTTCCGAGCGCGATCTCGCGCCTCGAAGATCCCGGACCACGAGCTCCCATGAACGCGATCAAGTCCATCCGCAAGCACCTCGAGAAACAACCCGACGCGCCTTCGTCGAAGGCGCTGGCACGGCTTGTCGCCGCCTTGGCCGAGGAAAAGTCCTATTCCTTGGCCGAGCTCTATGACATGGACTACCAGGCCTTCGAAATGGCCCTCGAACTGCTGCGGGACTGGCGGCTGGACCGCTACTACGCGGCGCGGCTGAAGCTGTTCGACTTCGCGCTCAGCAACGTCATCCCCGAGGCGGTGGCAGGCGGCGAGCCGGCTGCGGCAGCGGTGGAGAAGAGCGGCAAGGCGCCGGCCGCGAAGCACGGCTGACGGCGAAGGATCGGGCGCGCGAGGGAGGAACCGCGGCGCCGGTGGCATCCGCCATCCGGGATGCTTCGCACCGTGGTCCGCCGATTCCGTCCCGCTCGCGCGGCCGGTGGCGACAGCTCCTCGTCGCCCTGCACGGAACATACTGCGCGGATCGTCACGCCTTCATGACCGCCCGATGCGCGCTGCCGGCTGGCGGCATGAACGGCTGACCATCCCGCATCGGGCCGGCGGTCATCGCCGTCGCACCGCGGCCGTCGGGACGCACGGCGTAGCCGAAGTTGTAACGGCGCCGTCAACGGCCGCACCTGGCATCCGCGCAGGAGTTGTTGCTCCTTCGTCTCCAGGTCCTTGCGTCAAGGTCCTGCGCTCGTGCCTGGAGTGTCGTCCCGGAACGACCCGCGGGCGGTGACGGCGTCGACGGGGATCTGACCCTCATCGCCCGACGAGGCGCCCGAGCGCGGCATGGTTGGTCCCGTTGTCGCGCAGGGTGAGTCGGAGTTTCGCGTCAGTACCGGCGCGCCGGCGAACAAGCGAGGCTCCGTCCATGTCCTGCGCCTTCGCAGCAGTTCCAAAGCGCCTGGACGTGGGTGGAGGGGTTCATCGCGGCGGCGTGTCAGTCGCCCAGGAACTTGCAGCAGAAGGCATCGACGCCGAGTATCGGGCACGGTCCTGATGTGCCGGCCAGCGCCAGCAGGTCGCGGTCGCCGGACACGATGGCCCGCGCCCGTCCGGCAACGGCCAGATGCAGAAACGGCAGGTCGAACGGGTCGCGGCAGGCTGGCACGGCGGGCGGCGGATCGGCAATCCGCACGACCTCGACCCAAGGCATGAAATCGGCGAGCAACTCATCCTGCTCATCGGCCGACAGCTGGAACTTCGGGTAGCCGAGCACCCGCACCAGTTCCTGCGCCGTGGCCGTGCTGGCCAGCGGCACGAAGCGCCCGGATTGGCCAGTCTGCCCGCACGCGCGCCGCCGGCCCGCCGCCGAACAGCAACGCCGACAGCACGACGTTGGTGTCCAGCACAACGCGCGGCGGCTACTCGGATCGTCGCCGCGACGACGCGCCCGCCGTCAGCCCTTTCCCCACCGGCTCTTCGCCGCCTCGTCGCTCTCGCGCGCGTCGACCCAGCGGCTGCCTGCGGGCGTGACTTCCTTCTTCCAGAACGGCGCCTCGGTCTTGAGGTAGTCCATCACGAACTCGCAGGCGGCGAAGGCGTCGCCGCGGTGGCTGCTGGTGACCGCCACGAGCACGATCTGGTCGAGCGGCTCGAGCATCCCGATGCGGTGGATGACGAGGATGTCGATCACCTGCCAGCGCGCCCGCGCCTGCTCGACGATGGCCTCGATCGCGCGCTCGGTCATGCCGGGGTAGTGCTCGAGCGTCATGGTCGCGACCTGCGCGCCGTCGTTGCGGTCGCGGGCGACGCCGACGAAGCTCGCCACGGCGCCGATGCGCGGGTCGCCGGCGCGCAGGCGGGCGATCTCGGCGCCGGCGTCGAAGTCCTCGTGCTGGATGCGGACCGGCACGCCGCCCTCCCCGCTGCCGTGCTAGCCGCCGGTCACCGGCGGGAAGAACGCCACCTCGGCGCCTTCGGCGAGCGGCGCGTCGTCGCCGGCCATCTGCTGCGCCACCGCGGCGCGGATGCGCTTGATCTCGGTGAACGCCTCCGCATGCGGCGCGCCGCGCGCGACCAGCCACGCCCGCAGCGCGCCGACCGTGGCCACGTCCGCCGGCAGGTCCAGCGTCTCGCGGTCGCGGCCGAGCGCCTCGCGCAGGCGGGCGAAATACAGCACCGTGACCTTCATCCGAGCAGCTCCGCGTACGGCAGGTAGCGCACGGTCTGGCCGCGGGTGATGGTCTCGCCCGCCGGCAGGTCGATCAGGCCGTCGGCCCAGGTGGTGGAGGTGAGCACGGCCGAGTTCTGGTTGCTGTAGACGTCGAGCCCGCCCTCGCCGTTCACGCGCGTGCGCAGGAACTCGCGCCGCTTGTCGGGCCGGGGCCAGTCGAAATCGGCGCGCAGCGGCAGCGCCCTGGGCGCCACATCCTGCACGCCCTGGCGGCGCAGGATGAACGGCCGCGCGAACAGCAGGAAGGTGACGAAGCTCGACACCGGATTGCCCGGCAGGCCGATGAAGGGCACGCCGGCGACTGCGCCGAAGGCGAGCGGCTTGCCCGGCTTCATCGCGATCTGCCACAGGTCGAGCGTGCCCTCGGCCTGCACGGCGGGCTTGACGTGGTCTTCCTCGCCGACCGAGACGCCGCCCGAGGTGACGATGATGTCGGCGCGCGCCGCGGCCTCGACGAAGGCGCGGCGGGTGGCGTCGTAGTCGTCGGGCACGATGCCCAGGTCGATCACCTGGCAGCCGAGCCGCTCCAGCAGGCCGCGCAGCACGAAGCGGTTGGAGTTGTAGATGCGCCCGGGCGGCAGCGGCTCGCCGGGCATCACCAGTTCGTCGCCGGTAAAAAACGCCGCCACCCGCGGCCGCCGCACGACCGTGAGCCGAGCCACGCCCACGGAGGCGGCCAGCCCGCAGTCCTGCGGCAGCAGCCGGCGGCCGGCGTCGAGCACCAGGGCGCCGCGCTGCACGTCGAAACCGGCGCGGCGGATCCAGGCGCCGGGCTTCGGCACCTCGTTGATGACGACGCTGCCGCCGTCGGCGACGGTCGCCTCCTGCATCACGATCGCGTCGGCGCCGGGCGGCACCGGCGCGCCGGTGAAGATGCGCGCCGCGGTGCCCGGCTCCAGCGGCTGGCCGGGGTGGCCGGCGGCGATGCGTTGCGTCACCCGCAACGCGGTGCCGGCGGCGGGCACGTCGGCGAGCCGCACCGCATAGCCGTCCATCTGCGAGTTGTCCATCGGCGGCACGTCCATGCCGGAGACCACCGGCTGCGCCAGCACGCGGCCGTGCGCGGCCACGGTGGGCACGGATTCGGCATCGGTGATGGCGTGCGCCTGCGCCAGCAGCCGCGCGAGTGCGTCTTCGACGGAGAGCATCAGGCGAGTTGCAGCCGGTCGAGAATGAACGACGCGATCTTAGCGGCGTCGTTCAGGTCGAGCACCGGCAAGGCCGTGTCGATGGCGTGGTCGGCGGCGATGGCGATCACGTTCGGGTCGCGCGGAAAGATCGGCGGCTCGGTGTTGGTCGTGCGGCGCACCTCGATGCGCGGGAAGCGTCCCTCGCTCTTGAAGCCCTCGACCAGCACCAGATCGCACGGCGCGAGCTGCGCGATCAGGGCCTCCAGTGGCGCCGCGTGTCCGCGCGTTTCGGTGAGCAGCGCCCAGCGCTCGCCGGTGGCGATCAGCACCTGCTGCGAGCCGGCCTCGCGGTAGCGATACGAGTCCTTGCCCGGCCGGTCCATGTCGAAGCCGTGATGGGCGTTCTTGATGGTCGAGACCCTGAGCCCGCGGGCGACGAACAGCGGGATCAGCTTCTCGATCAGCGTCGTCTTGCCGGTGTTCGAGTAGCCGATGAAGCCGATGGTTTTCATGCCTGGGCTGCCCACCATCGCGTCGCTCCCGCCCCCGATCGGAGTCGAGGGCAGGCTCCAACGGGAACCCAGTGCCTTTGGTTCAAATGACACTGGATCCCCGCCTTCGCGGGGATGACGTGGGCCCGCGCACCGCTGTTCGAGCCGCGGCGACTCATCATCCCGAATGAGCCTCGATGTACGCCTTCAACCGCGCCACATCCACCGGCATCACGTCGTAGCGCTGCGGTAGTGACTCGAGGTCGGCGGTGCCGGGCGGGCGCTCCGGCTGGCGGCCGATTGCCTCGACGATCGTCTCGGCGAACTTGGCCGGAGCCGCGGTTTCGAGACAGATCGTCGGCACGCCGGGCACGAGGTGCTCGCGCGCCACCTTGACGCCATCGGCGGTGTGCGGGTCGATCACCAGCCCGGTGCGCGCGTGAAGGCTCCGGATCGTCGCCAGCCGGTCGGCATGCGTGCTGCGGCCGGAGAGGAAGCCGGAGGCACGCACGTTGGCCCAGTGCGGCGTGCCGGCGAGATCGAAACTGCCGCCCTCGTCGAGCTGCCGCCACAGTTCACGCACGGTGCCGCCGTCGCGGCCGACGATGTCGAACACGTAGCGCTCGAAGTTCGACGCCCTGGAGATATCCATCGACGGACTGCTGGTGGCGTGCGTCTCCGCCGCCCGCCGCGCGCGGTAGCGGCCGCTGCGGAAGAACTCGTCGAGCACGTCGTTCTCGTTGGTGGCGACGATCAGCCGCTCGATCGGCAGGCCCATGCTCCTGGCGATCCAGCCGGCGAGCACGTTGCCGAAATTGCCAGACGGCACGGCGAAGGCGACGCCTTCGTCGCTGCTGCCGGTGGCCGCGAAGTAGCCCTTGAAGTAGTAGACCACCTGCGCCACGACGCGGGCCCAGTTGATCGAGTTCACGGTGCCGATGCGCAGGCGGCGCTTGAAGTCGAGGTCGTTGGACACGGCCTTGACCAGGTCCTGGCAGTCGTCGAACACGCCCTCGACGGCGATGTTGAAGATGTTGGGCTCGGCGAGCGAATACATCTGCGCCCGCTGGAAGGCGCTCATCCGCCCGAGCGGCGACAGCATGAAGACCTTGATCCCCGGCCTGCCGCGCATCGCGTACTCGGCCGCCGACCCGGTGTCGCCCGAGGTGGCGCCGAGGATGTTGAGACGCTCGCCGGTGCGCGCCAGCGCGTACTCGAACAGCGCACCGAGCAGCTGCATCGCCATGTCCTTGAAGGCGAGCGTCGGGCCGTTGGACAACTCCAAGAGCGCGAGCTTGCCGGGTTCGAGCCAGCGCAGTGGCGCGATCTGCGCGCAATCGCTGTCCGCGCGACCGTGGCCGTAGGTTTGCGCGGTGTAGGTGCGCCGGCACAGCCGCTCGATGTCCGCGGCCGGAATGTCGCCGATGAACCTGCGCAGGATGGCGGCGGCGAGATCCGCGTAGGAAAGCCGGCGCCAGACATCGAGTTCGGCGCGCGTGATCCGCGGATACGAGGCCGGCAGGTACAGCCCGCCGTCCGGCGCCAGACCGGACAGCAGGATGTCGAGGAACGACGCTTCCGGCGCCAGGCCCCTCGTGCTGATGTACTTCACCGCCCAGCCTCGTGAAGAACCGCGCCTTGCCAGACCCGGCCCGCCGCCGCGAACCCGTCGCCGGTGCAGGCTCCGGAGTTGCCCGCCCGCGCTTTCGCTTCGACGGCAGGCATCAGCCCAGCTCCTCCTGCCGCAGCCGGATCACCGGCGCCAGCACGGTCGGCAGCTGCTCGATGCGCTTGACCGCCGCGTCGACGTCGCGCTCGAGTGCATCGTGCGTGAGCATGACGATGTCGGTCTGGTTCTCGCCCTCGCTCGGCTCGCGCTGGAACATGGTGTCGATGCTGATGCGGCCGTCGGCGAGGATGCGGGTGATGTCGGCGAGCACGCCCGGCTGGTCGGCCACCCGCATGCGGAAGTAGTACGAGGTCACCGTGGCGTCGATCGGCAGCCACGGCACCTCGGCCATCGACTCGGGCTGGAACGCCAGGTGCGGCACGTGGTTCTCCGGGTCGGCGGTGTGCATGCGGGTGACGTCGACGAGATCGGCGATGACGGCCGAAGCGGTCGGCTCCGCGCCGGCCCCCTTGCCGTAGTACAGCGTCACGCCGACCGCGTCGCCCTTGACCAGCACCGCGTTCATCACCCCCTCGACGTTGGCGATCAGCCGCTGCATCGGCACCAGGGTCGGGTGCACGCGCAGCTCGATCCCCTTCGCCGTGCGCTTGGTGATGCCGAGCAGCTTGATGCGGTAGCCGAGCTGTTCGGCGTAGCGGATGTCCTCCGCAGCGAGCTTCGAGATGCCCTCGGTGTAGGCAGCCTCGAACCTGATCGGCACGCCGAAGGCGATCGCCGACAGGATGGTGAGCTTGTGCGCGGCATCGATGCCCTCGATATCGAAGGTCGGATCGGCCTCGGCGTAGCCGAGCCGCTGCGCCTCGGCCAGCACGGCGTCGAACGGCAGCCCCTTGGCGCGCATCTCCGAGAGGATGAAGTTGCTGGTGCCGTTGATGATGCCGGCGATCCACTCGATGCGATTGGCGGTCAGCCCCTCGCGCAGCGCCTTGATGATCGGGATGCCGCCGGCCACCGCCGCCTCGAAGGCGACCATCGTGCCGCGGGCGCGGGCGGCCTCGAAGATCTCGTTGCCGTGCCTGGCCAGCAGCGCCTTGTTGGCGGTGACGACGTGCTTTCCGCGGTTGATCGCTTCGAGCACCAGCGTGCGCGCCGGCTCGTAACCGCCGATCAGCTCGACGACGATGTCGATGTCCTCGCGCGCCAGCAGCTGCGCCGGGTCGGCGTACACCGGCACCGCGCCAGCCACCAGTTCGCGCGCGCGGGCGGCGCTGCGCACGGCGATCGCCGCCACCTCGATGCCGCGGCCGGCGCGGCGGGTGATCTCGTGCTGGTTCCGCCGCAGCACGTCCCAGGTGCCGCGGCCGACGGTGCCGAAGCCGATCAGGCCGATCTTGATGCTTTGCATGGTTCAGAGTGTTTGAACAGCGCCGACCTGGAGTCAATGTCGTCCCGGCGCAGGCCGGGACCCAAGCATCAGCAATCGAAGATTAGGCCCCGGCCGGAGCCTGCCCCCGAGCGCTTGAATCGGGGGCCGGGGCGACGAACGCTGCGATCTGCTGTCGGGACCCTCGCCTCACGCCGCCGCCTTCGGCAGCAAGCCATCCTTGCGGAACATCTCCTTGATGCCGCGAATCGCCTGCCGGGTCCGGTGTTCATTTTGTTTCCGGCCGCGCGCTTGTGCGCGCTTAACGTTCGCTTCGCTCACGTTAGCCTCCAACGAAATGAACACCTACGCGGCAGCCTTCGGCAGCAATCCATCCTTTCTGAACATTTCCTTGATTCCGCGGATCGCCTGCCGGGTCCGGTGTTCATTTTCGATCAGGGCGAAGCGGACGTGGTCGTCGCCGTAGTCGCCGAAGCCGATACCGGGCGAGACGGCGACCTTGGCCTGCTCGAGCACCTTCTTGGCGAACTCCAGCGAGCCCATCGCCTTGTAGGCCGGCGGGATCTCGGCCCAGATGTACATCGACGCCTTGGGCACCTCGACCATCCAGCCGGCCTCGTGCAGGCCCTTGACCAGCACGTCGCGCCGCTTCTGGTATTCGCGGCGGATCTGCTCGACGCAGTCCTGCGGCCCTTCGAGCGCGGCGATGGCGGCCACCTGCACGGGCGTGAAGGTGCCATAGTCGTGATAGCTCTTGATCCTGGCCAGTGCCGAGACGAGGTCCCTGTTGCCGACCATGAAGCCGATCCGCCAGCCGGCCATGTTGTAGCTCTTGCTCATGGTGAAGAACTCGACCGCCACCTCGCGTGCGCCGGGCACCTGCATGATCGACGGCGCCTTCCAGCCGTCGAAGGTGATGTCGGCATAGGCGAGGTCGTGCACCACGTAGATGCCGTGCCGCTTCGCCAGGTCAATCACGCGGTGGTGGAAATCGAGGTCGACGCACTGCGCGGTCGGGTTGCTCGGAAAGCCGATGACGATCATCTTGGGGTGCGGCAGCGACTCGCGGATCGCCCGCTCCAGCTCGGCGAAGAAGTCCACGCCCGGCGTCATCCGCACCGAGCGGATGTCGGCTCCGGCGATGATGGCGCCGTAGATGTGGATCGGGTAGCTGGGGTTGGGCACCAGCACGGTGTCGCCGCGGTCGAGCGTGGCGAGCATCAGGTGCGCCAGCCCTTCCTTCGAGCCGATGGTGACGATGGCCTCCGAGTCCGGATCGAAGGTGACGCCGTAGCGGCTCTGGTACCAGTTGGCGATCGCCTTGCGCAGCCGATAGATCCCCTTGGAGACCGAGTAGCCGTGCGTGTCCGGCCGCTGCACCGCCTCGATCAGCTTGTCGACGATGTGCTGCGGCGTCGGCCCGTCCGGGTTGCCCATGCTCATGTCGATGATGTCCTCACCGCGCCGGCGGGCGGCCATCTTGAGCTCGCCGGTGATGTTGAAGACGTAGGGCGGAAGGCGCTTGATGCGCGGAAACTCGGGCATGTGTGTCTCTCGGCCGGTCGGCGCCTGTTGCGCCGGCGCCGACGCCGGGCGCGGGGCCGCTTGTGCCAGTGGAATCGTTGGGCATAATTTACCCGGATTCCCCTCGGGCCGTTGCCGTGCAGCATCGCCGCGGCAAGCCACGGAGACGGTTTGAAGCTTCACGCCGACGCGCCGACCAGCCTGAACACCGTCACCGGCTACGGTCCCGGCTTCATCGAAGTCAACAAGTCGCGTCACCAAGGCCACCTGCTGCTGCTGCCGGACGCGCCGGTGCAGGCCTGGCCGGCGATCTCGTTCGAGGCGTTGCGCGTCGAGGACTTCGACGCCCTGCTCGCCTCGCGCCCCGAGATCGTGCTGCTGGGCACTGGGCGCCGGCAACGCTTCCCGCATCCGCGCCTGACGGCGTCCCTGCTCGCCGCCGGCATCGGCGTCGAGGTAATGGACACCGCCGCCGCCTGCCGCACCTACAACATCCTGATGGCCGAGGGCCGGCGCGTGCTGGCCGCGTTTCTTCAAGAGGAGTAATCATGAAACGACCCCCACGCTCGCGTTCGCTCGCTGTTCCACGGCCAGGCTTGCAGGCCTGGCCGGCTCGGCAGGCAGTCGCCGACACGCAGGTGTCGGCTCGTGTCCGGCCTCGCCCCCCAAGGGGCTGTCAGTGGCTTCGGACGGCCGGGGGCCACTGACATGCCCCTGGCGATCGACAAGAAGGTGCCCGACTTCACCGCCGAGTCCACCGGCGGGCCGGTGAAGCTTTCGGCGTTGAAGGGAAAGACGGTCGTGCTGTACTTCTATCCGAAGGACAACACGCCCGGCTGCACCACCGAGGGCTGCGACTTCGCCGCCGCGCACAAGAAGTTCGAGAAGGCGGGCGCGGTGATCTTCGGCGTGTCCCGCGACAGCCTGAAGTCGCACCAGAACTTCAAGGCAAAGTTGGACTTCCCGTTCGAACTCGTCTCCGATGCGGACGAGAAGCTGTGCGACGCCTTCGGCGTGATCAAGATGAAGAACATGTACGGTAAGCAGGTGCGCGGCATCGAGCGCAGCACCTTCGTCATCGACGGCGAGGGGAAACTCCGCCGCGAGTGGCGCGGCGTGAAGGTGCCGGGTCACGCCGCCGACGTGCTCGCGTACGTGCAATCGCTGTAATCGACGATCGTCCTCTCCGAGAGCCTCACCCCTAGATGCCGCTGCCCAAGCCGCCGAGCAAGCCCGCCACCCTGCTGAAGCAGATCCCCACCCTGGCCCCCCCTGCCGCCGCTGCACCGGCTGCTGAAACTCCCGCCCGCACGCCAGGCCCGGCGCGCGAGCCCCGCGCTGACACCGAAGCCCGCGCCGAACACCTTCCTGCCGCGCCGGCGGCGAGCGCGGCCGCTGCCGCGCGGCTGGCGCTGGTCGAAACCAGGGCCCGCAACGGCCGCAAGGCGAAACCGGTCGGCCCGGCGCGGCTGTTCGTGCTCGACACCAACGTCCTGATGCACGACCCGACGTCGCTGTTCCGCTTCGAGGAACACGACGTGTTCCTGCCGATGATGACGCTGGAGGAACTCGACGGCCACAAGAAGGGCATGAGCGAGGTGGCGCGCAACGCGCGGCAGGTGAGCCGCTCGCTCGATGCGCTGATCGGCGCCTGCAGGACGCCGATCGAGGACGGCATCCCGCTCGCCGGCCTCGGCAACACCGAGGCGGCGGGGCGGCTGTTCTTCCAGACCACGGCGGTGAACGGCCCGCTGCCGGCCACCCTGCCCGCCGGCAAGGCCGACAACCAGATCCTCGGCGTCGTGCGGGCGCTGCAGGACATGCACCCCGGGCGCGACGTGGTGCTGGTGTCGAAGGACATCAACATGCGCGTGAAGGCGCGCGCGCTCGGGCTGCCGACCGAGGACTACACCAGCGACAAGGTGCTGGAGGACACCGACATCCTCTACACCGGCGCGATGGCGCTGCCGGCGAGCTTCTGGGACAAGCACGGCAAGGGCATGGAGTCGTGGCAGCACGGCGGCTTCAGCTACTACCGCGTGACCGGGCCGCAGGTGGCCGACATGCTGGTCAACCAGTTCGTTCACCTGGAGGGCGACGCGCCGTTCATGGCGCAGGTCAAGGAAATCCGCGGCAGGACGGCGGTGCTGCGCGTCTTGCGCGACTACATGCACGCCAAGAACGCGGTGTGGGGCATCACCGCGCGCAACCGCGAGCAGTGCTTCGCGCTGAACCTGCTGATGGACCCGGAGTGCGACTTCGTGACCCTGATCGGCCAGGCCGGCACCGGCAAGACCCTGCTGGCGCTGGCCGCGGGGCTGGCGCAGACGCTGGAGACCAAGCGTTACGCCGAGATCATCGTCACCCGCGCCACGGTGCCGGTCGGCGAGGACATCGGCTTCCTGCCCGGCACCGAGGAGGAGAAGATGGCGCCGTGGATGGGCGCGCTCGAGGACAACCTCGAAGTGCTCACCCGCGGCGACGATGCCGCCGGCGAATGGGGCCGGGCGGCGACCATCGATCTCATCCGCTCGCGCATCCGCATCAAGTCGATGAACTTCATGCGCGGCCGCACCTTCCTCGCCAAGTACCTGATCATCGACGAGTGCCAGAACCTGACGCCGAAGCAGATGAAG
>CAYLZU010000068.1:0-979 GCA_964388005.1 uncultured Burkholderiaceae bacterium | reverse complement strand
CTTCGTCGTCGACCGCTTCAAGGGCTGGCAGCACTCCGGCCACGTGACCCTGCAACGCGGCGAACGGTCGCGGCTGGCGGATCACGCGGCGGAGGTCCTGTAGGCGCTGCGGGCGCACGCGACCGCTCGGCGGTCACGCGTGCACCCGCAGCGGCAAAAAGGCCGAGGGCGGCCTTGGGAAACGGCCGGGCGCCCGCCCTCTGTCACAGGACACGGGCCGGCTGCGCCGGCACGGCACGGCTGCGGCTCAGATGATCAGGGCGGCGACGAAGATGCCGACCATCGTGAAGACGATGGCGAGCTTGAGCACGGCCCCGACCAGCAGGCCGATCCAGGTGGCGAGCCCGACCTTGCCGGCCCGCAGGGCGTCGCGGTGCGAGATGAACTCGCCGATCGCCGCCCCCGCGAGCGGCATGAACAGCAGCCCCCACAGCCCCGTGAACACGCCGAGCACGGTGCCGATCGCGGCGCCGGCGATTCCCTGCCAGGTGGCGCCGGCGCGCTGCGCCGAGACCATCTGCGCCGCGTAGTCGATCACGAAGCCGATCGCGGTCAGCACTGCCAGCACGCCGAGGGTCCAGCCGGAGATCACCGTGAACCCGTCGATCCAGGCGGCGAGCAGGATGCCGGCGAACACGAACACGACGCCGGGCAGCGCCGGCAGCACGGTGCCGGCGATGCCGACCAGGATCATCAGCACGGCGACGATCCAAAGCGCGACGCTCATCGGGCCGGCCTCGCGCGCCGCCTCCGCGCGCCGACCCGGCGCACGCTTCGGAGCGGCCGGGCGGCGCTCAGATGGCCCCCTTCGCGCTTCGCGCTTCCCACGGCCGCGCTTGCAGGCGCGGCCGCGTCGCGAGGCATTCGCCCATGCGCAGGCACGGGCTCATGTCCACGCTCCGCCCCCCGAGGGGGCGCGAGCCAGACACGGCGTCATGCCCTGCGGCATGACCCGTGCCTGCGAGCGGGCGAGCGCCTG
>CAYLZU010000067.1:0-12266 GCA_964388005.1 uncultured Burkholderiaceae bacterium | reverse complement strand
TGTCCATCAGCCACGCGGCGCGCAGCACCAGCAGCCGCGCCTGGTCGATCTCGATCCGCGAGGTCGCGATCCAGTCCTGCACATTGGCGAAGTCGGCCAGGTGCCGGCCGAAGGTCCTGCGCTCGAGCGCCCGCTCGCACATCAATTCGAGGGCCAGCTCGCACTGCCCGATCGTGCGCATGCAGTGATGCACGCGGCCGGGGCCCAGCCGCGCCTGCGCCAGCTTGAAGCCCTGCCCTTCCTCGCCGAGCAGGTTCGACGCCGGCACGCGCACATCCCTGAAGACGAGCTCGCAGTGCCCGTCCGGCGAGTGGTGATGCATGATCGGAATGTTGCGCACCACCGTCAGCCCCGGCGCGTCCATCGGCACCAGCACCATCGAGTGACGCCGGTGCGGGTCGGCCTCGGGCCGCTCGTCGCTGACCCCGAGCACGATCGCAATGCGGCAGTGCGGATGCGCGGCGCCGGTGATGAACCACTTGCGGCCGTTGATCACGTACGAGTCGCCGTCGCGGCGGATGCTGGTGCGGATGTTGGTCGCGTCCGACGAGGCGACATCCGGCTCGGTCATCGCGAAGCACGATCGGATCTCGCCTGCGAGCAGCGGTGTCAGCCACCGCTGGCGCTGCTCGGGATTCGCCGCCAGATGCAGCAGCTCGATGTTGCCGGTATCGGGCGCGTTGCAGTTGAACGCCTCGGAGGACCACGGCACGCGGCCCATGATCTCGGCCATCGGCGCGTAGTCGAGGTTCGACAGCCGCGTGCCCGGTTCGTCCGGCTTCAGTCCGGGCAGGAAGAGGTTCCACAGGCCGGCCGCCCGCGCCTTCGCCTTCAGCGGCTCGACCACCGCCAGCGGATAGGTGCCGGCATCCGCCAGCCGATGCCACTCATTGTTGGCCGGCAGCACCTCGCGCTCGACGAAGCGGCGCAGCGTCTGCTGCATGGCCTGCGCCTCCGGGGAAAACTCGAAGTCCACGTCCGACCTCCTTCGCCATTCGACGGCGTGCATTGTCGGCCAATCGGCCGCTTCAGAGGCCCAGCACCTGCCGCACCGCGTCCGACGCGGGAGACAGCTCGTCCATCGCCGCCGCCCCGACGATGCGGCCGCGCTCCAGCAGCAGGGCCCGGTCGGCCACCGCCGACACGAAGCGGGGGTTCTGCTCCGACAGCAGCACGGCCACGCCCTGCCGCTTCATCGCCCGCACCGCCTCGGCGAGGCTGGCGACGATGATCGGCGCGATGCCCTCCGACGGTTCGTCGAGCAGCACCAGCCGCGGCCGCGCGGCAAGCGTGCGCGCCAGCGCCAGCATCTGCTGCTCGCCGCCGCTCATGCGCACCGCGCGGCGGTCGAGCATCTCGCGCAGGTTCGGAAACAGCCGCAGCAGTTCCTCGAGGTCGAGGCCGCGGCCCTGGGCGCCAACGAGCAGGTTCTCCCGCACCGTGAGATCGCCGAAGATGCGGCGCTCCTCAGGCACATAGCCCAGCCCCAGCCGCGCCCGCGCATGCGGCGGAGCCGAGTCGATGCGGCGGCCGTCGAACACGACTTCGCCGGCCGCGGCGACCAGCCCCATCATGCTCTTGAGCAGCGTCGACTTGCCGGCGCCGTTGCGACCGATCAGCGCCACCACCTCGCCCGGCGCGACTTCGAGATCGATCCCGAACAGCGCCTGCGCCTTGCCGTAGTAGGCATCGAGCGAGCGGACGGCGAGCATCGGCGTCACGGGACGATCTTGCCGCTCACGTTCGAAGGACTCGCGCTTGGGTCGGCCCGGGACGCTCATCGGCTTGCCTTCTCGCTGCGCTCGAAGGATTCGCGCTTGGGACGGCCCGGCGCGCTCAATGGATCACCCTCCGCGCTGCGCGCTTCGGGATGAGCGCTTCGGAGCGGCCGTGCGCGCTCATGGCCCGCCGAAATACGCCGCCTGCACGGCCGGCATCGCGCGGACCTGCTCCGGCTCGCCGTCGGCGATGAGCCTGCCGCGCGACATCACCAGCAGCCGGCGCGCGTAGCCGAACACGACGTCCATGCTGTGCTCGGTGAACAGCACCGTGAGCCCGCTCGCGGCGGCCACCGCGGTCACCAGGTCCATCAGCGCCGCCCGCTCGCCGGCGGCCATGCCGGCGGTCGGCTCGTCCATCAGCAGCAGCCGCGGCCTTGCGGCGAGGACGATCGCGAGTTCGAGCCGCTTGACGTCGGCATAGGCGAGGTCCGCCGCCGCGCTCCGCGCCAGCGCCCGCAGTCCGACCCGATCGACCAGCGCCTCCGCCTCGGTGGCGCCAAGCCGCCACAACGGCCGCCATGGATCGGCGTGGCGACCGTCGCGCGCCGCCAGCGCCGCCTGCACGTTCTGCAGCACCGTCATCGAAGCGAACGCCGCCGCGGTCTGGAAAGTGCGGCCGATGCCGAGCCGCGCGCGCTGCACCGGCGATGCCCGGGTGATGTCGACGCCGTCGAACAGGACCCGGCCGGCGCCGGCGCGCTGCTGGCCGGCGATGACGGCGAACAGCGTCGACTTGCCGGCGCCGTTGGGGCCGATCAGCGCCGCGAATTCACCGGCTTTCAGCTCCAGGCTGACGCCATCGACCGCGCGCACGCCGCCGAAGTGCCTGGCGACGCCTTCGGCAACGAGGATCACCGCCCGCCTCCATCGGCCCCGCCCGCGCCCGGCTCGAAGCGCTGGCGCAGGAAGCCGGCGATGCCCTGCGGAAAGGCGATCGCCAGCACGACGATCGCCAGCCCCAGCGCCAGCCGCCAGTGCTCGGTGCCGCGCGTCAGTTCCACCGCCAGACCGTGGTAGGCGACGGCGCCGACGATCGGCCCCGACAGCGTCTGCAGGCCGCCGGCGAGCACCATCACCAGCGCGTCGAGCGACTGCGAGATGGCGAGCGCATTCGGAAACACCGATCCCTTCTGGTAGGCGTTGAGCACCCCCGCCAGCCCGGCGAACAGCCCGCCTGCCGCGAACGCTGCCAGCAGGACGCGGCTGCCGTCGATGCCGCTCGCCTCGGCGCGCTCCGGCGCGTCGCGCACCGCCCGCAGGGCAAAGCCGAACGGCGCCAGCGCCGCCCGCCGCGCCAGCCAGAGGCTTGCCACCGCCAGCAGCAGCGTCAGCGTGTAATACGACGCCCGCGCCGACAGCCACGCCGGCGGCCACAGGCCGAGGATGCCGTTGTCGCCGCCGGTCACTTCCACCCACTGCGTGGCCACCGACCACAGGATCTGCGCGAAGGCGAGCGTCAGCATCGCCGCGTACACGCCCTGCGCGCGCAGCACGAACCAGCCCGCGGCCAGCGCCGCGACGCCGGCCGCGAGCGGGCCGAGCAGCAGGTTGGCGGCGAACGGCAGGTCCAGGAACCTCGCTGACAATGCCGCGCCGTAGGCGCCGAGGCCGAAGAACGCCGCATGGCCGAACGAGGTGATGCCGCCGTGGCTCATGAAGAAGTGCAGGCTCGCGGCGACGACGGCGACGATCGCCATCTCGGTCAGGATCACCAGCAGGTACTCGGCTGCCCACAGCGGCGCGCTCGCCGCCGCGGCCAGCGCCAGCGCCGCCGCGACCTTCAGCGGCAGGCCCGCCGGCCGGTACGGCGCGTGCGGCCGCGGCCGGCTGTGCCCCAGAACCTCGGCGCGGCCGAGCAGGCCGAACGGCCGCACGACCAGCACCAGCGCCATGGCGACGAAGGCCAGCACCAGCGCCGACTTCGGCAGCCACAGCACGCCGAACGCGTGCAGCAGCCCGATCAGCAGCGACGCCAGGAAGGCGCCGGCGATCGAGCCCAGCCCGCCGACGACCACGACCACGAATGCCTCGACGATCACCGCCAGGTCCATCTGCAGCGTCACCGACTCGCGCGGGATCTGCAGCGCGCCGGCGAGCCCGGCCAGGAAGGCGCCGAGGGCGAACACGCCGGTGAACAGCCACCTGCGGTTGACGCCCAGCGCCTCGGCCATCACGCCGTCGTGGGTGGCGGCGCGCACCTCGATGCCCCAGCGGGTGCGGCGGAACAGCCACCACAGCAGCCCGAACACCAGCGGCCCGGCGGCGAGCAGCAGCAGCGTGTACTGCGGCACGATGCTGCCTGCGATCTCGACCGCGCCGCCCAGCCCCGGCGCGCGCGGCGCGAACAGATCCTCCGGCCCCCAGATCCACAGCGCGAGGTCCTGCACGATCAGCACCACGCCGAAGGTGGCGAGCAGCTGGAAGATCTCCGGCGCGGCGTAGATCCGCCGCAGCACCAGCACCTCGACCAGTACGCCGGCGGCACCAACCACCAGCGCCGCCAGCAGCAGGCCGCCGAAGAAGCCGAGCGGCGTCGCCGGCAGCGCGGCGGTGATCGTGTAGGCGAGATAGGCGCCAAGCATGTACAGCGAGCCGTGGGCAAAGTTCACCACCCGCGTGACGCCGAAGATGATCGTCAGCCCGGCGGCAACCAGGAACAGCGTCGAGGCGTAGGCCAGGCCGGTGAGGAACTGGGCGAGGAGGATGTCCATGGCGATCGGGCGCCGACGATGCCTTGCGCCATCGCGAAGGCAGCCCGAGCCGAGCGGCCGACGACTCCAGGCACCGGCCGAATCATAGGCGGGGGTGCCGCCCGCCCGGCCCGCAACGCCGGCCGCGCTGCGGGCGCCGATCGCGGTCGAAGTCGAGGCGAACGGATCGTTCGCCGAGGAAAGTTACTTCATCGCCTCCGCCGGCCGCCGCCGGCGCACTTCGTCATCGGTCGGCAGGTACCTGGCGCCGTCGGCGTAGCGCCAGTCGACCATCGTGCCCCTGCCCGCGCGCACGTCGAGCTTGCCGACGAAGGCGCCCATCGTCGACTGGTGGTCGATGGCGCGGAAGGTTGCCGGGCCGAAGGGCGTGCCGAACTGCAGGCCGCGCAGCGCCGCGATCAGGCGCTCGGTGTCGGTCGATTTCGCCCTGGCGATGGCGGCGAAGATCGCCTGCATCGCCGCGTAGCCGACCACCGAGCCGAGCCGCGGAGAGTCGCCGTGCCGCTTGTAGTAGGCGTTGAAGAACCTCGCGTGCTCGGGGGTGTCGATCTGGTCCCACGGGTAGCCGGTGACGATCCAGCCCTTCGGCGTCTCCTCCTTCAGCACGTCGAGGTACTCGGGCTCGCCCGACAGCAGGCTCACGGTGGGCACGCGGGGGAACAGGCCGCGCAGGTTGCCTTCGCGCACCAGCCGCGCCAGGTCGGCGCCGAAGGTGACGTTGAACACCGCCTCGGGCCGCGCCGCCAGCACCGCCTGCACGGTGCTTCCGGCCTCGAGCTTGCCCTGCGCCGGCCACTGCTCGGCGACGAACTCGACGTCCGGCCGTGCCGCCTTCAGAAGCGCCTTGAAGCTCGCCACCGCGCTCTGGCCGTACTCGTAGTTCGGGGCGATGGTGACCCAGCGCTTCGCCGCCAGCTTCCTCGCCTCCTCGACCAGCATCGCGCTCTGCATGAACGTGCTCGGGCGCAGCCGGAAGGTGTAGCGGTTGCCCTTGTCCCACACCAGCGCGTCGGTCAGCGGCTCGCTGGCGACGAACAGCACCCGGTTGCGGGCCGCGTACTCGGCCACCGCCAGGCCGACGTTCGACAGGAAGGTCCCAGCGAGCAGGTCGACCTTCTCGCTGGTCACGAGTTCGGTGGCGTGGCGCACGGCGTCGTCCGGCTTGCCGGCGTCGTCGCGGGCGATCACCTCGACCCGGCGGCCGAGCAGGCCGCCGGCGGCGTTGACCTCCTCCAGCGCCAGCTCCCAGCCCTTGCGATACGGCACCAGGAACTGCGGGATCGTCGAGTAGCTGTTGATCTCGCCAATGCGGATCGGCGCGCCCGCGCCCTTGCCCTGCGCGCGCGCCAACGCGGGCAGCGTGCCGGCGGCAGCGGCGGCCGCGAGCAGGCGGCGGCGAGAGGTGGAATCGACCATCTTTTCCCCTTGAGGAACGCGGACGCGCGGCGGAGCGCCGCAGGGCGCCGCGTAGAATACGCGCCTCCAACGCCCCAGCCGCCCGCACCGATGACTCACGTCGTCATTGAATCCTGCATCAAGTGCAAGTACACCGACTGCGTCGACGTCTGCCCCGTGGACTGCTTCCGCGAGGGCCCGAACATGCTGGTGATCGAGCCGGACGAGTGCATCGACTGCGCGGTGTGCATCCCGGAGTGCCCGGTCAATGCCATCTATGCCGAGGAGGACGTGCCCGAGGACCAGCGGCACTTCATCCAGCTCAACGTCGAGCTGTCGCGCACCTGGCCGTCGATCACGCGCATGAAGCCGGCTCCCGAGGACGCCGACGAGTGGAAGGACGTCCGCGACAAGCTCAAGTACCTCGAGCGTTGACCGCGACGCGCCGCCGCGCCGTTTCCTCGTCGCCTTTGTCTTCGCGCCGCGCGCCGGGCCGCCCCAAGGGCGGCGCGCCGGATTCGCCGCCCGAGGTGCACGTGCGACGCGCAGCGTCGCGTAGACCTTGAGCGCCTGCCCGCATGGTTTCCCCCGACAAGTACACCGCGGAGAAGATCCTGTGGATCCATCCGTGGGCGCCGAACCTGTTCTCCTTCAGGCTGACGCGCTTCGCCGGCTTCCGCTTCGTGCCGGGGCAGTTCGCGCGGCTCGGCGTCAGGAAGCCGGACCCGGACAACCCGAAGAACCCGTCGGGCGAGAGAATCGCCTGGCGCGCCTACTCGATCGTCTCCGCCGCCTACGACGAGCACCTGGAGTTCTACTCGATCGTCGTGCCCGGCGGCGAGTTCACCTCCGAGCTGGCGCGGCTGAAGGTCGGCGACACCGTGTACGTCGAGAAGACCAATTACGGCTTCCTGACGCTCGACCGCTTCGAGGGCGGCGCCGACCTGTGGATGCTCTCGACCGGCACCGGACTGGCGCCGTTCATCTCCATGCTCTGGGATCCGCGCACCTGGGAGCAGTACGAGAACCTGATCGTCGTCCACAGCGTGCGCTACCCGAACGAGCTCGCCTACGCCGACACGATCGAGGCCTTTCGCGGCCACGAGCTGTTCGCGCCGATGGCGCCCAAGCTGCGCTACGTCCGGGCGGTGACCCGTGCCGCCGTCCCCGGCGCCCTCGACAGGCGCATCCCGGCCGCGATCGCCGATGGCTCGCTGGAGGCGGCGGTCGGCCTGCCGTTCGATCACGCCCGCTCGCGGATCCTGATCTGCGGCAATCCCGAGATGGTCGACGACACTCGCAAGCTGCTGGCGGGCCGCGGCTACACCACCTCGCGCCGCGGCGCTCCCGGCCACCTGGCTGTCGAGAACTACTGGTAGGCGCCGGGACGCTGGCGCCCGCCGGCGGTTCGGGTATGCTCGCGCGGCCAATTGGTCAGACCAGTTGGCAGGGGAGCGGGCCTTGCCGCCGAGGCGGCCGATCCGGACGCCCGCGGCCCGAAGACCAAACGTTTCGACGCGAGTCGCGGCCGGGAAGAACAGGTTGCCGAGAGAGGTGAATGCTCTATCACCTGCATGAGCTGCAGCGTCGCCTGATGAACCCGCTGTCGGTGTGGGCGCAGGCGACCTCGGAGCTGTTCTCCAGTCCCTACAGCCCGCTCGCCTACACGCCGATGTCGCGGCGGCTCGCCGCCGGCTACGACGTCCTGCACCGCCTCGGCAAGCGCTACGAGAAGCCGCACTTCGGCCTGAGCCCGACGCGGATCGGCGGCGCCGACGTGCCGGTGGCCGAGGACGTCGACCTCGACAAGCCGTTCTGCCGCCTGCTGCACTTCCGCCGCGAGTTGCCGGCGAAGAAGCGGCGCGCCGCCGACCCCAGGGTGCTGATCGTCGCGCCGCTGTCGGGGCATCACGCGACCCTGCTGCGCGACACGGTGCGCGCGCTGCTGCCAGAGCACGACGTCTGGATCACCGACTGGATCGACGCCCGCCTGGTGCCGGTGTCGAAGGGGCCGTTCCACCTCGACGACTACGTCGACTACGTGCGCGAGTTCATCGCCTTTCTCGGGCCGAACGTGCACCTGATCTCGGTGTGCCAGCCGACGGTGCCGGTGCTGGCGGCGGTTTCGCTGATGGCCAGTGACGCCGATCCGCGGCTGCCGCGCTCGATGACGATGATGGGCGGGCCGATCGACACCCGGCGCAACCCGACCGCCGTCAACGCGCTGGCGACACGGAAGAACATGTCGTGGTTCGAGAACAACGTCATCTTCACGGTGCCGTCGTCGCACCCCGGCTACCTGCGCAAGGTCTACCCGGGATTCCTCCAGCACGCGGGCTTCGTGGCGATGAACCCCGACCGCCACCTGAACTCGCACTGGGACTACTACATGGACCTCGTCAAGGGCGACCTCGAGGACGTCGAGCAGCACCGCGCCTTCTACGACGAGTACAACGCCGTGATCGACCTGCCGGCCGAGTACTACCTGGACACGATCCGCATCGTCTTCCGCGAGCACCGGCTGCCCAAGGGCACCTGGGACGTGCGCGGCAAGCGCGTGCGGCCGCAGGACATCCGCACGGTGGCGCTGTTCACCGTCGAGGGCGAACTCGACGACATCTCGGGCAGCGGCCAGACGCAGGCGGCGCACGACCTGTGCTCGGGCATCCCGAAGAACATGAAGCGGCACCTGACCGCCGAGGGCGCCGGCCACTACGGCATCTTCTCCGGCCGTCGCTGGCGGCAGATGATCTACCCGCGCATCCGCGAGTTCATCCGCGAACACGACGAGGGCGCGCGCCGGGCTGACTGAACGCCCTGCCCGGCGGCGGCGCCCTGCCGCCGTTGCTACAGTCCGCGCGATGCCGACCGACCTCGCCCGCCGCATCGACGCGGCTCTGCCGCAGACCCAGTGCACGAAGTGCGGCTACGAAGGCTGTCGCCCCTACGCGGAGGCGATCGCCGCCGGGCAGGCCGAGATCAACCAGTGTCCGCCGGGAGGCGGCGCCGGCATCGCGCGGCTGGCGCAACTGCTGGGCCGCCCGCTGCTGCCTCTGAACCCGGCCAACGGCGTCGAGAAGCCGCTGCACGTGGCCGTGATCGACGAGCGGCTCTGTATCGGCTGCACGCTGTGCATCCAGGCCTGCCCGGTCGATGCCATCGTCGGCGCGGCGAAGCTGATGCACACGGTGCTCGCATCCGCCTGCACCGGCTGCGACCTGTGCCTGCCGCCCTGTCCGATGGACTGCATCGCCATGGTGCCGGTCGAGCCGCCGCGGCCGTGGACGACCGCCGACGCCGACGCCGCGCGCGGTCGATTCGAAGCCCGCAAGGCCCGGCTGGCGCGTGATGCCGAGCGACGGGCCGAGCGGCTGGCGGCCAAGGCGCTGGCCAAGCTCGACGAGCTCGACGGGCGCGACGATCTGGCGCCGGAAGACGTGGCGCGGAAGAAGGCGGTCGTCCAGGCTGCGATCGAGCGCGCCCGCGCCCGGCGGCGCAGCCTCGCCGGCGAGACATCATGAATGCGCAGAAACGGCGGGCCATCTTCGAGCGGCTGCGCGAGGCCAATCCCAACCCCACCACCGAGCTCGAGTATCGCAGTCCGTTCGAACTGCTGGTTGCGGTCGTGCTCTCGGCGCAGGCCACCGACCGGAGCGTCAATCTCGCCACCCGGCGCCTGTTCGCCGACGCCAGCACGCCGGCGGCAATCGCCGCCCTGGGCGAGGACGGGCTGGTGCCGTACATCCAGAGCATCGGCCTGTTTCGCACCAAGGCGAAGAACGTGGCCAGGCTGGCGCGGATCCTGGTCGAGGAGCACGGCGGCGAGGTGCCGGCGAGCCGCGAGGCGCTCGAACGGCTCCCCGGCGTCGGCCGCAAGACCGCCAACGTGGTCCTGAACACCGCCTTCGGCGAGCCGACGATTGCCGTCGACACGCACATCTTCCGGGTCGCCAACCGCACCGGGCTGGCGCCGGGCAGGAACGTCGACGAAGTCGAGCGGCGGCTGGAGAAGTTCGTCCCCGAGGAGTTCCGCAAGGACGCGCACCACTGGCTGATCCTGCACGGCCGCTACGTGTGCAAGGCGCGCCGGCCCGAGTGCTGGCGCTGCACGATTGCGCCCTGGTGCGAGTACCGGAAGAAGACGCCGGCGCCCGGCTGACCGTCACGCCCGCGGCGGTGGCCGCAGCGCCAGCCAGATCGCGGTGCCGATGTATGCCGAGTACACCGCCGCGACGCCGCGCCCGAAGGCAACGTCGCCTCCGCCCGCGCGGGAAAGCAGCGCCGCGCCAGAGGGCGACCAGGCCCAGCACGGCGGCGCCGATGACGAAGCGGGGCACCAGCATGCCATGCAGGTCGACCCCCGCGTCGTACGCCATCCGGGCGAAAATCGGCAGCGCGCCGAAGGCGGCGGCCGAAGCCGCCACCAGGATCGCCCCACGCCGCTGCGCCGCTGCCGAGTCCGCCACCATGTTCAATCCGTCACGCGACGACGTCCGCCGGTTCTTCTGCGCCGTCTGGCGCAAGCATCGCGAGGGAGCCGTGCTCACCCTGCTCGAAGCGACGGCGCAGCAGTGGATCGCCGTGCATCCCGAGTATCACCCGCTGCTCGACGACGAGGAGCGCGCGCTGGCCGCGGAATTCGCGGTCGAGCGCGGCGAGGGCAACCCGTTCCTGCACCTGTCGATGCACCTGGCGCTCGAGGAGCAGTTGTCGATCGACCAGCCGCCCGGGATCGTCGCCGCGTATCGGCGGCTCGCCGAACGCGCCGGCAATGCCCACGACGCCGCGCATGAGGCCATGGAATGCCTGGGCGAGATCGTCTGGCAGGCGCAGCGCGGCGCCGGCCCCGGCGACACCGAAGCGATCGGCGCCGCCTATCTCGACTGCCTGCGGCGTCGCGCCGGGCGGTGAAGCGTGGTCCCTCGGGCAGCGGCGCTTGGTTCGCGCGCCGCCGCCGTGGCGCGACCGGTGAGCGGGGCGGAGCGCGCGCCGCCGGGCGCGGGGCCGAAGGCTACCTGCGGTGCGTCAGCGGCCCCGGCAGCGAGGCGTAGTAGGCGGCCAGGTTCTGCATGTCCGCCTTGGTGAGCGGCTTGGCGATCGCGCCCATGATCGCGTTCTTGCGCGCGCCGCTGTGATAGTCGTTCAGCGCCTTGAGCAGGTAGTCGGGATACTGCCCGGCGATCTTCGGATAGGTCGGGTCGGTCGGCGTCTTGCCGTCCTTGCCGTGGCAGGCCGAGCACTGCGCCTCCGCGATCCTGGCGCCGGCGGCGGGGTCCGCCGCCATCGCGCCGCCGGCAGCACCCGCGGCGAGCGCCGCCGCGACGAGTTGCTTCCTCATGGCTCCTGTCCCCCTCACTGGCCCGACGTCGCGCCGCGCTCGGCGTAGTAGGCGGCGATGTCGGCGATCTGCTTCTCGGTCAGCGTCTTGGCGATGCCGTCCATGGTCGGGTGGCTGCGCTCGCCCCTGGCGTAGGCGTGCAGCGCCGCCTGGATGTAGGCCGCCGACTGGCCGCCGATCTTCGGCACCCGGTACACGCGCGGAAACGAGGCCTGGTAGCCGGGAATCGAATGGCAGCCGGTGCACATCGAGATGTACGGCTCGGCGGCCTTGGCGTCGCCGGCAGGCTGCGCCTGCGCCGTGGTGGCGACGGCGGCAGCGGCCAGGAACAGGAGGGTTCGTTTCATCGCACGCGGATCCGGAAGATGGACAGCCGACGCCTGCCCGGCCCAAAAAAGTGCGCGGATTCTAGCGGAGCGGGCAGGTGGCGGATCGCCCTGCCGCCACGCGGCCGGCATGCGATGCCTCCGTATACTCGGCGCGGTTATCGACCCGGGCGCCCCCTCATGTCCAGTTCCCCCACGTCGGCCCGCTTCGCCGGCACCGACACCTACGTCGCCACCGACGACCTGAAGCTGGCGGTCAACGCCGCCCTGACCCTGCAGCGGCCGCTGCTGATCAAGGGCGAACCGGGAACCGGCAAGACGATGCTGGCCGAGGAGGTGGCCCGTGCGCTCGACATGCCGCTGCTCGCCTGGCACATCAAGAGCACGACCAAGGCGCAGCAGGGTCTGTACGAATACGACGCCGTGAGCCGGCTGCGCGACTCGCAGTTGGGCGACGACCGCGTGCACGACATCGCCAATTACATCGTCCGCGGCGTGCTCTGGCAGGCCTTCGAATCCGAGACGCCGTCGGTGCTGCTGATCGACGAGATCGACAAGGCCGACATCGAGTTTCCCAACGACCTGCTGCGCGAACTCGACCGGATGGAGTTCTACGTCTACGAGACCCGGCAGACGGTGAAGGCGCGCCACCGGCCGCTGGTGGTCATCACCTCGAACAACGAGAAGGAGCTGCCCGACGCCTTCCTGCGCCGCT
>CAYLZU010000066.1:0-12352 GCA_964388005.1 uncultured Burkholderiaceae bacterium | reverse complement strand
GCTCGCCGCTCGGCGACGATCTGCAGGCCCTGGAAGCGAGCCTCGACGATCTCGGCCGCCAGCTGCTGCTCCTGCGCGACGACCACCCCGAGGGCATGTCGGCCGACGAAATCGCCTGGGCGGGGCGGGCGGCGCAGCAGTTGAGCGCGCTGGCAGGAGAACTGAACGCGCTGCGCCGATCGGGCGACGCCGGCAGTCTGCGCCGCCGGCTGTCGTCGGCCGGCGATGGCGAACTGCGGCAGATCGATGCCGAGCTCGGTTCGCTGCTGGCGCTGCGGCGGGCGCAGATCGACGATGCGGCACGGCAGGCGCGGCAGACCGGACGGCTGGCCCGGATCAGCGTCCTTGCCGCCGGCGTGCTGGCGCTGTCGCTGGGGGTGCTGCTGACGCTGCTGGCATGGCGCTGGCTGTCGGCCAACGCGCTGCTGATGGAGCAGCTGACGCAGATGGCGCGCGAGGACGGGCTCACCGGGGTGGCCAACCGCCGCACCCTCGACGAACGGCTGCCGCAGGAGATGGCGCGGGCGCGACGGCAGGGCTATCCGCTGGCGGTGGTGATGATCGATCTCGATCACTTCAAGCGCTTCAATGACCGCCGCGGCCACACCGCCGGCGACACGCTGCTGCGCACCGCCGCGCAGGCCTGGCTGCGGCAGCTGCGTCCGTCCGACCTGCTGGCGCGTTACGGCGGCGAGGAATTCACGCTGGTGCTGCCGGCCTGCGACGAAACGCAGGCGCAGCACCTGGTCGAGCGCCTGCAGCCGCTGGTGCCGGAGCGGCAGACCTTCTCGGCCGGCATCGCCACCTGGAACGGCAGCAGCAATGCGCAGGAACTGCTCGCCGCCGCCGACCGGGCGCTGCTCGCCGCCAAGCGCGCCGGCCGCAACCGGATCGTCGTCGCCGGCCAGGAGCCGCAGCTGACGCTGCCGTTGAAGCTGGTGTCGTAGGGCAGGAGGGGTGCCGACGTGAAGCAGCCGGCCGGGATGCACGACTGCCGCAGACGGCGGGCTCGCAATGCCGGCCGGCGCGCTGCCGGCGACGCCGTGCCGGGCTGCCGGCGATGACGGCTCACGACATTTTGCTGGTCGAGGACGAGCCGGCAATCGCCGACACGGTCGTGTACGCGCTGGCAACGGACGGCTTCTCGCCGCATTGGGCGGCCAGCGGCGAGGCGGCCCTGGCGGCGGCCGCTGCGAGGCCGTTCGCGCTCGCGATCGTCGACATCGGCCTGCCCGACATCAACGGCTTCGAGCTGTTTCGCCGCCTGCATGCAGCGCACCCGGCAATGCCGGTGATCTTCCTCACCGCGCGCTCCGGCGAGATCGACCGCGTCGTCGGCCTCGAGCTCGGCGCCGACGATTACGTCGCCAAGCCGTTTTCGCCGCGCGAACTGGTGGCGCGGGTCCGCACCGTGCTGCGGCGGACGCAGCGCGGCGCGCCGGCGGCGGCGGAGACCGCCACCGGCTTCGCCGTCGACGACGAGCGCAAGCAGATCCGCTTCCGCGGCGCCCTGCTCGACCTGTCGCGGATCGAGTACCGGCTGCTGAAGGTGCTGATCGAGCGCCCCGGCCGCGTGTTCTCGCGCGACGAGCTGATGAGCCGCGCCTGGGACGATCCGGGGGCGGCGTTCGACCGCACCGTCGACGCGCACGTGAAGACGCTGCGCGCCAAGCTGCGCGCGGTGGCGCCAGAAGACGATCCGATCGTCACCCACCGCGGCATGGGGTACTCGTTGCGCGAGGGCCGGTGACCGCCCCGCGCCGCGCATGACCCGCCGCTGGCGCGTCTTCGCCGCCATCTTCGCCGTCTACCTGGCGGCGGTGGGCGTGCTGCTGTATCGCGTCGCCGCCGACATCGACCCGCGCTACCGCGAGTCGGCCGAGGAGTCGCTGGTCGACACCGCGCAGCTGCTGGCGACCCTGCTCGAGCGGCGCACCTTCGGCGGCGTGATCCCGACCGACGAGCTGGAACGCACGCTGGCCGAACTGGCCGAGCGGCCGGTGAACGCGCGCATCTTCGAGATCGAGAAGACGGGCGTGAACCTGCACGTCTATGTCACCGACCGCAACGGCGTCGTGCTGTTCGACTCGCGCGGCCGCGACGTCGGCCGCAGCTACCTCGACTGGCGCGACGTGCGGCTGACGCTGGCGGGCGCCTACGGCGCCCGCACCACGCTCGCCGCCGACGACGACACCAGCTCGGCGGTGATGTACGTCGGCGCGGCGATCCGCGAGCGCGGCGCCGACGGCGAGCAGATCGTCGGCATGGTCAGCGTCGGCAAGCCGATCGAGTCGTTTCGGCCCTTCATCGTCAATGCCCGCGCCAAGCTGGCGCAGGTGGCGCTGATCTCGGCCTTCGCGCTGCTGGCGGCGCTCGTCTTCGCCCTGATCTGGCTGCTGCGGCCGCTCGGGCTGCTCGGCGACCTGTGGCGGGCGCTGCGCCAGCCGCACGGCGGCCCGCTGCCGTCGCGGCTGCGCCTGATGGGGCACGCCTTCCGCGCCGCCGTGGCCGAGGCGCGCGACGCGCTGGCGGGGCGAAACTACGCCGAGCAGTACGTGCAGACGCTGACGCACGAGATCAAGAGTCCGCTTGCCGCCATCCGCGGCGCCGCCGAACTGCTGCGCGAGCCGATGTCGGAGGCGGCGCGGGCGCGCTTCGCCGGCAACATCGAGGAACAGGTCGCCCGCGCCCAGGACCTGGTCGAGCGGATGCTGGAACTGACGCATCTGGAGCGCCGCGGCGCGCTCGAGCGGGTCGAACTGGTGTCGCTGGCGCAGGTGGTCCGGCTGGCGGTGGCGGAGGCCAGCGCTCCGGCGGCGCGCAAGCACATGCGGTTCGAGATCGACGTCGCCGAGCCGCTGCTCGCCAGCGGCGATGCCTTCCTGCTGCAGCGGGCGATCTCGAACCTGCTGCGCAACGCCATCGACTTCGCGCCGGAGCACTCGACGGTCGAGGTCGCCGCGCGCGCCGCCGGCCGGCAGATCGAACTGACGGTGCACGACTTTGGCCCCGGACTGCCGCCGTTCGCCGAGCGGCGGGTGTTCGAGAAGTTCTTCTCCACCGCGCGGCCGGACACCGGCAGGAAGGGCACCGGCCTCGGGCTCGCCTTCGTCCGCGAGGTGGCGGCCCTGCACGGCGGCTCGGCGCGCCTGGCCAACCATCCGGACGGCGGCGCCGTCGCCACCCTGCTGCTGCCGCGCGCGGTCGACCGGTAGCGCCCCCGCCGTCGCCGGCGCGGCGGCGCTTCATCGTCGCTTCACATCGGCTTCCGGCCGCCTTCGCACGCCGATCGAGCGGGCCGCGCACAGTCCATTCCGAAGGCGGCCGTCGCCGCCGCCGGTGGAGGAACACGACGATGTCACTGTCCGCAGTCCTGATCGACGGCGCCCGGCGCGCCGCCGCCTACGCCGCCATGCTGTTCAGCCTGAACGCACCGCAGCCGGCCGACACGGGCGCCGGCCCGGTCGCCGCCGCCCTGAGGATCGACGGCTCGATCGCCGCCACCGGGTTGACGCTGGTGGCGCACCATGTCGACGCCCACGTCGCCGGCGGCCGCGCCTCCGTGCGCTCGTCGCTGCTGCTGCGCAACGACACGACGGCGGCGATCGCCGCCCAGTACCTGCTGCCGCATCCGGCGCGGGTGATGCGCGCCGCCGGCGGAACCTTCGCCCGCCGCGGATTCGCCGACCTGTGCGGCGACGACGACCTGTCGCCCGACGCGGCCGAGGCGGTCGAGGCGCTGCCGGGCCGGCCGCTGCGTCCGCGCGATGTCGTCGTCGTCGCCCCCGGCGAACAGGCGGCGATCGAGGTCGAACGCGAAGTGCCGCTCGCCGCATCCGGCGACATCGGCCGCTTGCAACTGCCGCTGCCCGTCGATCCCGCCGCCCCCTGGGTGCCGCGCTTCACCGCCGATGTCCTGGTCGAGGCCGAGCGGCCGATCCGCCGCCTGACCTCGCCGACCCATCCGGTGCTCGTCGACGGCATCGGCGAGCGGACGGCGCTGCTGTCGGTGGCCGATGGCCAGGTTCACCGCCAGGGGCTGCTGGCGGTCGAGTTCGAACTCGAGCCGGGCGCCGGCGCGATGGCGAGCCGGTGAGGCGGCGATGAGAACTGCTCATGCGGTCTTCGCCGCCCTGGCGCTGGCGGCGCTGCTTCAGGCACAGGCGTCCGAGGCGCCGCCGACGCGCTCGCTGGCGCCGTACTTCGTCGTCGACGGCGGCGCGCCCGGTGCCGAGGCGCTGCCGCTGAAGCGCACCGAGGTCGAGGCCACGATCGCCGGCGTCATCGCCGACGTGCGGGTGACGCAGGTGTATCGCAACGACGGCACGGTGCCGATCGACGCCCGCTATGTGTTCCCGGCCTCGACGCGGGCGGCGGTGTATGCGCTGCGCCTGCGCGTCGGCGATCGCGCCGTCGATGCCCGGATCCGCGAGAAGCAGCAGGCGCGGCGGGAGTTCGACCAGGCCCGGCGCGAGGGCAGGAGCGCCTCGCTGCTGGAGCAGAAGCGGCCGAACGTCATGAGCATGGCGATCGCCAACGTCATGCCGGGCGACGAGATCGCGGTGGACCTGCGCTACACGGAGACGATCGTCCCCGCCGACGGCGTCTACAGCTTCGTCTTCCCGACCGTCGTCGGGCCGCGCTACAACGGCGGCGCTGCCGACGGCACGGCGAGCGAGAGCCGCAAGGCCGAGCAGTGGGTCGCCCGGCCGACCCTGCCCGAGGGCCGTCGTTCGAACGCCACCCTGGCGCTGAAGGCGACGATCCGCTCGCCGCTGCCGATCGCCACCATCCGCTCGCCGTCGCACCGCATCGCCGTGCAGGGAGAGGGCAACCGCGAGGTCAGGATCGAGCTGCCGGCGGACGCCGCCCACGGCGACCGCGACCTGGCGATCGACTACACCCTCGCCGGCCGCGCCATCGACGCCGGCCTGCTGGTGCACGAAGGAGCGGACGCGAACTACTTCCTGCTGCTGGCGCAGCCGCCGGCCCGGGTGGAAACCGGCGCCGTGGTGCCGCGCGAGTACGTGTTCATCGTCGACGTCTCCGGTTCGATGCGCGGCTTTCCGCTGGCCACGGCGAAGGCGCTGCTGCGCGAACTGATCGGCGGGCTCCGGCCGACCGACACCTTCAACGTCGTCCCCTTCGCCGGCGGCCACTCCCTGCTGCACCCGGCGTCGGTGGCGGCCAGCCCGGAGAACATCGCCCGCGCGCTCCGCTTCCTCGACGGCCAGAACGGCAGCGGCGGCACCGAGCTGCTGCCGGCGCTGCGCACGGCGCTGGCGATGCCCGCCGAAGACGGCCGCGCGCGCAGCTTCGTCGTCGTCACCGACGGCTACGTCACGGTCGAGAAGGAGGCGTTCGAACTGGTTCGCGCCAGCCTCGGCAAGGCGAACCTGTTCGCCTTCGGCATCGGTTCGGCGGTCAACCGCCATCTGATCGAGGGGCTGGCCCGTGCCGGCGGCGGCGAGCCGTTCGTGGTCCTCGATGCCCGCCAGGCCGAGGCCGAGGCGGGACGGCTGCGGGCGATGATCGAGCAGCCGGTGCTGACCCGGGTCCGCGTCGGCTTCGACGGTTTCGACGCCATCGACCTCGACCCGCCGCAGGTTCCGGACCTGTTCGCGCAGCGGCCGATCGTCGTCACCGGCAGGTTCCGCGGCAAGGCCCAGGGGCGGATCACGATCGACGGGCTGGCCGCCGGCGGCGCGGTGACGATCCCGATCGACGTCGGCCGCGCCGCCGTGCGCGACGACACGCCGGCCCTGCGCCACCTGTGGGCACGCCGCCGCATCGCCCGGCTCGGCGACTTCAACCGCCTTGCTGCCGACAGCGACGCCGTGCGCGAGATCACCCGGCTCGGCCTCGAACACGGCCTGCTCACCGACTACACCTCGTTCATCGCCGTCGACCACGTCGTCCGCAACCCCGGCGGCGCGGCGGACACGGTCGACCAGCCGCTGCCGCTGCCGCAGGGCGTCGGCAATCTCGCGGTGGGCCAGGTGCCGAGCACGCCCGAACCGGAGTTCGCGCTGCTGGCTGCCCTCGCCGGAAGCCTGCTGTGGTGGCAGCGACGGCGGCGAATGTCTCGTGGCGCGAGCCGTGGCGCCGGGCGTCATGCGACCGCCGCGGACGGCAGGGGACCGGGCCATGGATGAGGCGGCGCTGCTGAACGCTCGCATCGGCAGGGTGTGGCCGAGCGCGCTTGCCGGCGACGGCGCGGCGCGCGGTCCGGCGCCCGCGGCCGGCGGGCGCCGGTCATCGATCGGCGTCCTTCGCGTCGCGGCCTCGCGCCCCATGGCGGCGCTGCGACGGGCTCTGGCGCCGCTTCCCCGCGCCGCGCTGCCGCTGCTGCTGCTGCTCCTGGCGCTGTGGCCGCACTGGGCCTGGCTGGCGCGACGGCTGAACGACGGCTCCGACGAGCCGTGGGGCTGGCTGGCGCTGGCCACCGTGTTCGTCCTGTTGTGGACGGCGCGCCGGGAGCTGCGGCTGCCGTCGGCCGCCGCGCTCGTCGCCGCCGGCGTGCTGGCGCTCGGCGCCGCCGTGCTCACGTTCATCGTGCCGCCGATCTTCGCTGCCGGCGCGGCGATGATGGCGCTGGCGGTCTTCATCGCCTCGGCCCTGCCGCGCCGGCCGGCGGCGCCGATCGCCGCCCTGCTGCTGCTGGCGCTGCCGGTGATCGCATCGCTGCAGTTCTATCTCGGCTATCCGCTGCGGCTGGCCACCGCGCACGCCGCGGCGCCGTTGCTCGCCGTTGCCGGCATCGACGCCAGGGCCAGCAGCGCGGCGCTGCTGTGGAACGGCCGCACGATCCTCGTCGATCCGCCCTGCGCCGGCATCGGCATGCTGTGGGTCGGCAGCTGGGCGGCCGCGCTCGCCTCGTACCTGAACGATGCGAAGGCCGGGCGCAGCCTGGCCAACGGCTGCGTCGCCGCCGTGGCCGTCTTCACCGCCAACGTGCTGCGCAACGCGCTGTTGTTCTTTCCCGAGGCGGGGCTGGTGCCGCAGGCCGAGTGGCTGCACGGCGCGATCGGGCTTGCCGCCTTCGCGGCGGCGCTGCTGCCGGCGATCGCTTTCGCCCGCCTCCGCGTGGCGCCCGGTTGGTCCGGCACCCGCCCGACCGCGGCCGCCCAGTGGCCGCCGCCGACGCGGGTGCGACTGCCGGCCAGCGTCAGCGCCAGGCGCTCGCGCGGCCGCATCGTCTTCGTCGGCGCCTGTCTGGCCGCGGCAGTGCTGCCGCCGCTCGGTGACCGGCTCGTCGTCCCCGGGACGGCGGGCCGCGATCCGGCGGCGGCGGTCGGCGTTCGATCGCCCGCGATCGAGTGGCCGACCCACTTCCGCGGCCAGCCGCTGACCCGGTTGCCGCCGACGGCGCTCGAAGCGCGCTTCGCCGCCCGTTTCCCCGGCGCGGTGGCGCGCTTCACCGACGGCGGGCAGCTCGTGATCGTCCGCCACGTGCGGCGGCCGACGCGACTGCTGCACCCGGCCGGCGACTGCTTCCGCGGCGCCGGCTACACGGTCGGCGCGATGACCGCCGCGGTCGATGCCGACGGCGTGCGCTGGCGCTGCTTCACCGCCGCGCAGGGCGGCGAGCGGCTGCGGGTGTGCGAGCGGATCGCCGAACGGCTCGACGGCGGGCACGGCTGGACCGATGTCTCGGCTTGGTTCTGGGATGCGCAGCGGCGCGGCGGCGCCGCGGCGTGGTGGGCGGTGACGGTGGTCACGCCGCTGCCGGCAGACGCGCCGTGAACCGGCGCCGGCCGCTGTTCGCCTCGGCGCTGCTGGCCGCGGGCGGCCTGCTCGGGGCGCTGCTCGTCGCCACGGTCGCCGTCATCGTCGCCGCCGCCTCCGGCGCCCTCACCACGCCGCCCGGTGCCTGGGTGCTGCGAGCGAGTCCGCTGCCCGGGGTCACGGTCAAGCTCAGCGTGCCGGGCATGGCGCGGCTGGCGACATCGCCGGCGGCGCTGCGCGTGCTCGACGGCCGGTCGCTGGCGACCCGCTTCGGAACGCTGCGGTTCGGTCGCGCGGGCGGGGCGCTGACGGTCGCCTGCGCGCCGTGTCGCATCGACGACCCGCGGCTGGCGGCGCAGCCTCTGATCGTCGGGCGGCTGCGCGCCACCGTGGCACGGCTCGGCACGTGGATGCTGCGCGGCACCGTGACCGCCGATGCGCTCGCCCTGGACTTCACGGCGAGGCTCGAATCCGATCGCATCGACATCGACTGGACGCTGCCGCCGGCCGACATCGACGATCTCTACCGGCTGTTCGCCGGCGCGATTGCCGAAGCCTCGCTGGCGCGCATCGGCGGCCGCATCGCCGCCCGCGGCAGCCTGCGCCTGCCGCAGCAGCGGGCGCGCGCCGAACTGGCGATCGACGGCTTCACCGTCGACGGGCTCGGCACCGAACGCCTCGCCGCCGGTCCGGTTCGGTTCGCCTGCGGCGATGGCCGCGGCACGGCGACGCCGCGCCGCGTCGTTCCCGGCGAAGGCCGCTGGATCAGCCCGGCGCAGTCCGGCGCCCTGCTCGCCGCCGCCGTGCTCGCCGGCGAGGACCAGCGCTTTTTCGAGCACGACGGCTTCGACCGGGTCGAGATCGCGCAGGTGCTGGCGTCGGTCGACGAGCAGGGCCCGCGCCGCGGCGCCAGCACGATCACGCAGCAACTGGCGCGCCGGCTCTTCACCGGCGGCGAGCGCACGGCGGCGCGCAAGCTGCGCGAACTGCTGTACGCGGTCGAGATGGAGCGCACGCTCGGCAAGCGGATGATCCTGGCGCTGTACCTGAACACCGTCGACTGGGGCCCCGGCATCTGCGGCGCCGATGCCGCCGCGCGGACCTACTTCGACAAGCGGCCGGGCGAGCTGACGCCGCTCGAAGCGGCGTGGCTGGCGTCGATCCTGCCCAATCCGGCCCAGGCCTACGAGAACGAGTTTCTCGCCGGCGCCGCCGATCCGGCCCGCGCCGCGCGCGTCCTGCGGCAGATGCGCGCTCTGCCGCGCGTCGAACGGGAACGCTGGGCGGCGGCGGAACTGGCATTCGCGGCGCCGCCGGCCGGCCGCCGCGGGCCGTCGCCGTTGGCCGCGGTCGAAGGCGGCGTCGCGATCGCGTCCGCTCCAGGCGCGAGCGGCCGGTAGCCGGCAACCGCGCCGGCGCCGCCGGCGATGCGAGGCGGCGCGCAAGGCACGTCGGGTCGCCGCCGCGCCGCCCGGCGCGCCTACTCGCCGATCAGGTGCAGCACCACCTCGCGCCGGTGGCCGCGCCGGCGGTGCTCGTACAGGTAGATGCCCTGCCAGGTGCCGAGCGCAAGGCGGCCGTCGGCGAGCGGCACCGAGAGGCTGGTCTGCGTCAGGGCGCTGCGCACATGCGCCGGCATGTCGTCGGGGCCTTCGGCATCGTGCTCGAACAGGCGGTCGCCGTCGGGCACCAGGCGGGCGAAGAATCGTTCGAGGTCGCGCTGCACCTCAGGGTCGGCGTTCTCCTGCACCAGCAGGCTGGCCGAGGTGTGCCTGACGAACACCGTCAGCAGGCCGTCGCGCAGGCCGGTGGACTCGACCCAGCCCTCGATCCGCCGCGTGATGTCGGCGAGGCCGCGGCCGCGGGTCTCGATCGACAGCGTGGTTGCCGCCTGGCGCATCGCCGCTGCCGTCGAGGAAGCCGCGGTCCGGGTCAGACGTTCAGCGCGTGGCCCAGGGCCCGCATCGCCGCCTCCTGCACCGCCTCGCCGAGGGTCGGGTGGGCGTGGATGCTGCCTGCGACGTCCTCCAGCCGCGCCCCCATCTCGATCGACTGCACGAAGGCCGCGGCGAGTTCTGCCAGCCGACGATCAGGTGGTTGTCGCGGCGCGCGACCACGCGCACGAAGCCGTCGGCTGCCTCCAGCGTCAGCGCGCGGCCGCTGGCGGCGAACGGAAAGTGGGCGTGGATGCAGTCCAGGCCGGCGCGCTCGGCGTCGCCCGGCGACAGGCCCACGGTCACGACTTCCGGGTCGGTGAACACCACCGCCGGGATCGCCGCGGGCTCGAAGCGCCGCTTCGCGCCGCCGATGATCTCGGCCACCATCTCGCCCTGGGCGCTGGCGCGGTGCGCCAGCATCGGCTCGCCGGTCACGTCGCCGATCGCCCACACGTTGCGCATCGAGGTGCGGCACTGGCTGTCGACCTTGATGAAGCCGCCGTCCATGTCGAGCATCAGCCGCTCCAGGCCCCAGCCGGTGGTGGCGGGCCGGCGGCCGATCGCCACCAGCACCTGGTCGGCGGCGATCTGCCGCTCGGCGCCCTCGGCATCGCGCATCCGCACCGCGTCGCCGGCCTCGGTCAGGCCGAGCACGGTGCAGCCCAGATGCAGGTCGATGCCGAGCCGCTTCAGCGACGCCGCCACCGGGCGCACCAGTTCGGCGTCGTAGGCCGGCAGCACCCGCGGCAGCATCTCGATCACCGCCACTTCGGCGCCGAGCTTGCGGTAGGCGATGCCCAGCTCCAGCCCGATGTAGCCGGCGCCGACCACCGCCAGCCGCTTCGGGATCGACGCCGGCGACAGCGCCGCGGTCGACGAGATCACGCGGCCGCCGAACGGGAGCGACGGCAGCGCCGCCGGCACCGAGCCGGTGGCCAGCAGCAGGTGCTCGCAGGAGATGCGCCGCGTCTGCTCGCCGCCGGGCCGCTGCGCCCGCACCTCGACGGTCTTGCCGTCGATGATCTCGGCCCAGCCGTGGATCACCTGCGCGCCGTGCCGGCGCAGCAGCGCCGCCACGCCGTCGGTCAGCCGTCGCACGATGCCGTCCTTCCAGCGCCCGGTCTGCGCCACGTCGAGCGTCGGCTCGCCGGCGCGGATGCCGAGTGCGTTCTCGGAGGCGTAGCGCCGCGCGCGGTCGAACTCGGCCGCGGCGTGGATCAGCGCCTTCGACGGGATGCAGCCGACGTTCAGGCACGTCCCGCCGAGGTACTCGCCCTCGATCAGCGTCGTGCCGATGCCCAGCTGCGCGGCGCGGATGGCGGCGATGTATCCGCCCGGACCGCCGCCGATCACCAGCAGTTGCGTATCCATGATCTGTCGCTCAGTCGACGAAGAGCAGCGCCGGCGATTCGAGCAGCGCCCGCACCGCCTGCACGAAGTGGGCGCCGTCGGCGCCGTCGACGACGCGGTGGTCGAACGACGACGACAGGTTCATCAGCTTGCGGGCGACGATCGCGCCGTCGCGGAACGCCGGCCGCTCGACGATGCGGCCGACGCCGACGATCGCCACTTCGGGATGGTTGATGATCGGCGTCGTGACGATGCCGCCCAGCGCCCCGAGGCTGGTGATGGTGATCGTCGAGCCGGTGAGCTCCTCGCGCGTCGCCTTGCCGGCGCGCGCCGCCTCGGCCAGGCGGGCGATCTCGGCGGCGGTCGCCCACGGATCGCGCGCCTCGGCGTGGCGCAGCACCGGTACCATCAGTCCGCCATCGGTCTGTGCGGCGATGCCCAGGTGCACGGCGCCGTAGCGGGTGACGATGCCGGCTTCGTCGTCGTAGCGGGCGTTGATCTGCGGGTGCTCGGCGAGCGCCAGCACGATCGCCCGCGCCAGCAGCGGCAGCAGCGTCAGCTTGCCGCGGCTGGCGCCGTGGCGCGCGTTCAGCCGCGCCCGCAGGTCCTCGAGTTCGGTGACGTCGATCTCCTCGACGTAGGTGAAGTGCGGGATGTGCCGCTTGGCCTCCTGCATCTTCTGCGCGATCCGGCGCCGCAGGCCGATCACCTGCACCTGCTGCTCGTCGTGGCGCTCGACGTAGCGGGACGCCACCGGCGCCGCCGCGCCGCCGCGGGCGACGAAGGCGTCGAGATCCTCGTGCCGGATGCGGCCGGCTTCGCCGCTGCCCGGCACGAAGCGCAGGTCGATGCCGAGTTCCCAGGCGCGGCGGCGCACCGCGGGCGAGGCGATCGGCTTCTCGCCGGGCGCCCGCATCGTCGCCGGCGGCGGCGCGGCGGGCCGTGGCGCGGCCGCCGCCGGCACGGGCGCCGGCACGGGCGCCGGCGCGGGCACAGGCGCCGAAGCCGGCGGTGCCGGCGCCGGCGGCGCGGTGGCGGGCGTCGGCGCCGCCGCGCGCCCGGTGACCGGCGGCGCGCCTTCGACGACGTTGCCGGCGCCCTCAACCTCGAGCCGGATCAGCTCGGTGCCGACGCTCATCACGTCGCCGACCTTGCCGCCGAGCGCCAGCACCCTGCCGTGCACCGGCGACGGGATCTCGACCGTGGCCTTGTCGGTCATGACGTCGGCGAGCACCTGGTCCTCGACGACGGCGTCGCCGGGCTGCACGTGCCACTCGACCAGCTCGACCTCGGCGATGCCTTCGCCGATGTCCGGCATCTTGATCACGTGGATGCCC
>CAYLZU010000065.1:0-12536 GCA_964388005.1 uncultured Burkholderiaceae bacterium | reverse complement strand
GTTGTCCCTGCCCTCGGCTGGGGACAGGACGCAGCACGCGAGCCTTGCCGAACGTCCGCCTGACGAAGGCGGACGGTTCGCGCCATTCCGACCAACGGCGGTTGCCCGTTCTGCATTGCGCGTCGGAGCGGATCCGACCGATGCGGTGCCGAAGCGGCGGCCGCGTCGAGTCGGGGAGTGCGGCGCCAATGCCGGCGCCGTCTTGAACGCGCAACTCTCGCTGCTCCCGTTGTTGTTGTTCGATCGGCATCTTGTCGAAGAGAGTGCGAAGTACCCGCAAAATCTTGTATAAGTACATTCCTCACTGCCCCGGGCAGGCGACTTTCCTTCGGACAGCCCGCAAATGAAGCGAATCCTCGTGACCGGCGGCGCCGGTTTCCTCGGCTCTCATCTCTGTGAGCGCCTGCTGCGCCAGGGCCACGACGTCATCTGCGTCGACAATTTCTCCACCGGGAGCAAGGCCAATGTCTCCCACCTGCTGGGTGAACCGCATTTCGAGGTCATCCGGCACGACGTGACCGAACCGCTGTACCTGCAGGTCGACGAGGTCTACAACCTGGCCTGTCCGGCGTCGCCTCTGCACTATCAGGCGGACCCGATCCACACCATGAAGACGAGCGTGCTTGGTTCGATCAACATGCTCGGCCTGGCGCGGCGCACCGGGGCGCGCAGTTTTCTCGCCTCGACCAGCGAGGTCTATGGCGACCCGCTGCTGCACCCGCAGCGCGAGGACTACTGGGGCAACGTCAATCCGAACGGAGTGCGATCCTGCTACGACGAGGGCAAACGTTCGGCCGAGGCGCTGTACTTCGACTATCACCGGCGGCACGGCTTGCCGATCAAGGTCGTGCGCATCTTCAACACCTACGGTCCGCGCATGCACCCCGAGGACGGACGCGTGGTGTCGAACTTCATCGTCCAGGCGCTGAAGGGCGAACCGATCACGATCTACGGCGACGGCCGCCAGACGCGTTCGTTCTGCTATGTCGACGATCTCATCGACGGCTTCGTGCGCATGATGGACTCGACCGAGGAGTTCCTCGGCCCGGTGAACCTCGGTAACCCGGACGAGTTCACCATCCTCGAGCTGGCCGAGGCCGTGCTGCGCGTCACCGGCTCGCGGTCGAGGCTGGAGCGCCGGCCGCTGCCGCACGACGATCCGAAGCGGCGCAAGCCCGACATCTCGCTTGCGCGGTCGACGCTCGGCTGGCAGCCGACGGTAAAGCTGGAAACCGGCATCGCCCGCACCGCGGCCTACTTCGAGCGCCTGCTCGCCAGGCAACGGCCGGCGGTGGAGGCGGCGCCGGCGGTGCGCCTTCCCCTCCGGCTCTCGGTGGCCGGCTGACGAATGCGCGAGGGATCGGCCAACATCCTCGTCACGGGCGGGGCGGGTTACATCGGCAGCCACACCTGCAAGGCGCTTGCCGCCGCCGGCTACCGCCCGGTGGCGCTGGACAGTCTGGTCCAGGGTCATCGCTGGGCCGTTCGCTGGGGCCCGCTGGTCGAAGCCGACCTCGCCGACCGCGCCGCGCTGGCGCGGATGCTGCGCGAGCGCGAGATCTCGGCCGTCATCCACTTCGCCGCCCACGCCTACGTCGGCGAGTCGATGACCGACCCGGGCGGGTACTTCCGCAACAACGTCGTCAACACGCTGAACCTCCTCGACGCCATGCACGGGGCGGGGGTGGAGCAGATCGTGTTCTCCTCGACCTGCGCCACCTACGGCGTCCCGGAGTCGATCCCGATCACCGAGGACCATCGCCAGCTGCCGGTCAACCCGTACGGCGAATCTAAGCTCTTCGTCGAACGGGCGCTGCACTGGCACGGCGTGGCCCATGGTCTGCGCTGGGTTGCGCTGCGCTACTTCAACGCCGCCGGCGCCGATGCCGACGGCGAGATTGGCGAGGACCATGATCCGGAGACGCATCTGATCCCGCTGGCGATCGACACCGCGCTCGGCCGGCGGTCGCAGTTGCAGGTCATGGGAAGCGACTACCCGACCCCGGACGGCACCGCGGTCCGGGACTACGTCCACGTCACCGACCTCGCCGATGCCCATGTCCGTGCCCTTCGCCATCTCGGAGCCGGCGGCGCCAGCGTCGCCCTCAACCTGGGCACCGGTCGCGGTCACTCGGTCCGCGAAGTGATCGCCGCGGTCGAGCGCGTCGCCGGGCGCCGCGTGCGGGCGATCGATGCGCCGCGCCGCGCCGGCGACCCGCCGGCGCTGGTGTCGTCGGCCGGACGGGCAGCGGAGGTGCTCGGCTGGCAGCCGCGCTTTTCCGACCTCGACACCATCGTCCGTACCGCCTATCGCTGGCATCGCGCGCACGCGCCGCGCCGGGAACAGCGCGCCGCGGCCTGAGCCTGGCGCCGATGGACGCAGTCGCCGCGCAGGCGGATCCGGCCGCGCAGTCCGGCCTGTCGGGCACGCCGCGGGCGGGCGCGCAACCGGCGCCGCGGCCCCGGGTCGGCGGCAAGTTCCTGTTCGTCGGCGACCAGAAGCTCTGGGTGCGCGGCGTCACCTACGGCACGTTCAGGCCGCGGCCGGGGCAAGACGACTACCCGGACGAGTCGACGCTCGAAGCCGACTTCGAGGCGATGGCAGCCGCCGGCGTCAACGCGGTGCGCGTGTACACGGTGCCGCCGCGGCGGCTGCTCGACTGCGCGGCGCGACACGGGCTGCGGGTCATGGTTGGCCTGCCGTGGGAGCAGCACGTCGCCTTCCTCGACGACGCTGGCCGCGCCGACGACATCGAGCGGCGCGTGCGCGAAGGCGTGCGGCTGTGCGCCGGCCACCCGGCGGTGCTGTGCTACGCGATCGGCAACGAGATCCCCGCCTCGATCGTGCGCTGGCACGGCGCCAGGCCGGTCGAGCGCTTCCTGCTGCGCCTGTACCGGGCGGCCAAGGCCGAGGATCCGCAGGCGCTGGTCACCTATGTCAACTTCCCGACCACGGAATACCTACGGCTGCCGTTCCTCGACTTCGTCTGCTTCAACGTCTACCTCGAGACGCCGCAGCGCCTCGAAGCCTACCTGGCGCGGCTGCAGAACCTGGCGGGCGAGAAGCCGCTGCTGATGGCGGAGATCGGTCTGGACAGCCGGCGCAACGGCCTTCGCGAGCAGGCCGAGAGCCTGGAGTGGCAGGTGCGAACGGCCTTCGCCTCGGGTTGCGCCGGTGCGTTCGCCTTCGCGTGGACCGACGAGTGGCATCGCGGCGGCCACGACATCGACGACTGGGACTTCGGCATCGTCACGCGCGACCGGCAGCCGAAGCCGGCGCTTCATTCGCTGCGCCGTGCCTTCGGCGAGGTGCCATTCCCCGCCCATACCCGCTGGCCGCGGGTGAGCGTGGTCGTGTGCAGCTACAACGGCGCGCGCACCATCCGCGACACGATGGAGGGCCTGGCGCGGCTAGACTATCCGGACGTCGAGGTGATCGTCGTCGACGACGGCTCGACCGACGCCACGCCGAAGATCGTCGCCGAGTACCCGTTCGCGCGCCTGATCAGCACCGCCAATCGCGGCCTGTCCGCGGCCCGGAACACCGGCTGGCAGCAGGCCAGCGGCGAGATCGTCGCCTACATCGACGACGACGCCTGGCCCGATCCGCACTGGCTGCAGTTCCTGGCCTGGCGCTTCATGACCGGCGACTGGGTCGGCGTCGGCGGGCCGAACATCGCCCCACCGGGCGACGGCCCGATCGCCGATTGCGTCGCCAACGCGCCCGGAGGGCCGGTGCAGGTGCTGCTCACCGATGTCGAAGCCGAGCACGTGCCCGGCTGCAACATGGCGTTTCGCCGCGACGCGCTGGCGGCGATCGGCGGCTTCGACGTGCGCTACCGAGCCGCCGGCGACGACGTCGACCTGTGCTGGCGGCTGCAGGAGCGCGGCGGAAGGATCGGTTTCCACGCCGGGGCGATGGACTGGCACCACCGCCGCAACTCGCTGGCGATGTACTGGAACCAGCAGAAGGGCTACGGCAAGGCCGAGGCGCTGCTGGAGGAGAAGTGGCCCGAGCGCTACAACGCGCTCGGCCACCTCGCCTGGGGCGGGAGGCTGTACGGGCGCGGCTTCACGCTGCCGATTCCCGCCGGCCGCTCGCGCATCTACGGCGGCGTCTGGGGTTCGGCGGCCTACCAGTCGCTGTACGAACCGGCGCCGGCGACGGTGCTGGCGCTGCCGCTGATGCCGGAGTGGTGGTACGTGGTGGCCGCGACTGCGGCGCTGACGGCGCTGGGTCTGTCGTGGCCGCCGCTCTTCGTCTTCGCGCCGCTGCTGCTGCTGGCGCTGGCCGCGCCGCTGGCGCAGGCGGCGCTGGCCGCGGCGCGGGCCGCCTTCCCAGTGCCGGCGCGCGGCGCCGGCGAACGCTGGCAGCGGCGCGCGCTGGTGTTCCTGATGCACCTGCAGCAGCCGCTCGCCCGCCTGATCGGCCGCCGGCGCCACGGGCTGACGCCTTGGCGGCGTCGCGGCACGGCCGAGCCGGCGCGACCGGCGCCGTCGCAGCTGTGGAGCGAAACCTGGCGCGTGCCCGAATCGTGGGTCGCGGCCTTCGAAACCGAGTTGCGCGCCGCCGGCGTCGTCCTGCGTCGAGGCGGCGAGACCGAGCCCTGGGACCTCGAACTGCGCGGCGGCCTGCACGGCGGACTGCGGCTGCGCTTCGCGGTCGAGGAACACGGTGCCGGCAGGCAACTGGTGCGATGGCGGATGGTCGCGCACACGCCGCTGCCAGTGCGCGCGGGGACCTGGGCCGCGGCGGCGCTGGCGCTGGGTGCCGCGATCTCCGGCGGCTGGATCGCCGCCGCCGTGCTCGCCGCCGCTGCCGCCTGGCTGGCGCTGCGGACGCAGCGCGACCAGCGGCACGCGCGCGGTGCCTGGAGCGCGGCCTGCGGCCGGGTCGCCGCCGAGCTTTCGCCGCTTCCCGGCGGCGGCAAGTCGCCGGCGGCAGCCGACATGCGGGAGCGGCCGGCATGACGGCGCCGAAGCCTGGCCTGCTGCGGCGGCTGCTGGCGCACCTGCGGCCGTTTCGCCTGCCGCTGGTGCTGGTCGTCGTCGTCGACCTGCTGGCGGTTCCGATCACCCTGCTGACCCCGCTCCCGCTGGTGATCGCCGTCGATCAGGCGATCTCGGGTAAGCCGATGCCGGCTTGGGCCGCCGCCTGGCTGCCGGAGACGCTCACCGCTTCGCCCGGCGGCGCGCTGGCGCTGGCGGTCGGTCTGGTGATCGTCATCGCCGTCCTCGGCCAGCTGCAGCGCAACGGCGCCTGGCTGCTGCAGGTGTGGGTCGGCGAGCGCATCGTGCTCGCCTTCCGCGCCGAACTGTTCCGGCAGGTGCAGCGGCTGTCGATGACCTACCACGACGCCCGCGGCACCGCCGACTCGCTGTACCGGATCCAGTACGACGCCGCCTCGATCCAGTGGATCGCGGTCTACGGGCTGGCGCCGCTGCTGACTGCCGCCGGGACGCTGATCGGCATGTTCGTCGTCCTGCTGTCGCTGGACGTGGCGCTGGCGCTGGTCGCCCTGATGGTCGGGCCGATGCTGGCGCTGCTGACCCACCGCTTCGGCCGCAGCGTTCGCGCCCGCTGGCACGCGCAGAAGGAGATCGAGAGTTCGGTCAATGCGGTGCTGCAGGAGGTGCTGACGGCGCTGCGCGTGGTCAAGGCCTTCGGTCAGGAGCGGCGCGAGGAAGCGCGCTATCTCGATCGCGCCGGCCGCGAGGTGCGCGCCAGCCTGGCGGTGGTCCGCGCGCAGGCGGTGTTCTACACCCTGACGGCGCTGGTGATTGCCGCCGGGACCGCCGCCTCGCTGTGGATCGGCGTGCGCAACGTGCAGGCCGGAACGCTGACCATCGGCGGCCTGACGCTGGTGATGGCCTACCTGGCGCAGCTGTACGGGCCGCTGGAATCGCTGATGCACAAGGTGAGCGAGCTGCAGGGCTCGTTCGCCGGCGCCGAGCGCGCCTTCGCGCTGCTCGACGAGGTGGTCGATGTGCGCGACCGCCCCGGCGCGATGCCGCTGGCGCGCGCCCGCGGCGACATCGAGCTTCGCGAAGTCGGCTTCGCCTACGTCGCCGGCTCGCCGGTGCTGCGGGGCGCCGGCGCGGTGGTCCCGGCCGGCACCCGGGTCGGCATCGTCGGAAGAACGGGTGCGGGCAAGACCACGCTCGTCAACCTGCTGACGCGGTTTCACGATCCGGACGAGGGCGCGCTGCTGCTCGACGGCGTCGATCTGCGCGACTGGAAGCTCGAGGACCTGCGGCGCCAGTTCGCGATCGTGCTGCAGGAGCCGGTGCTGTTCTCGACCACGATCGCCGAGAACATCGCCTATGGGCGGCCAGAGGCAGGCGCCGACGAGATCGCCGCCGCCGCCCGCGCCGCCAACGCGCACGAGTTCATCGAAGCGCTGCCCGACGGCTACGCGACCCAGGTCGGCGAGCGCGGCATGATGCTCTCCGGCGGCCAGCGGCAGCGGATCGCGCTCGCCCGCGCCTTCCTGAAGGACGCGCCGATCCTGATCCTCGACGAGCCGACCAGTTCGGTCGACCTGGCGACCGAAGCGCAGATCATCGCCGCGATGGAGCGGCTGATGGCCGGCCGCACGACCTTCATCGTCGCCCACCGCCTCGACACGCTGCGCCACTGCGACGTCATCTACGCCGTCGAGGGCGGCCGCCTGGTTCCGGCGACGATCGAGACCTCGGCGCCGCTGCTCGCCAACCGCGGCCTGCACCAGGACCTCGGCGAGGCCGCCGGCGCGGCGCTCGGCCAGGCGGCCTGAGGCGTTCGCCCCCGATGACCAGACTGCGCATCGGCGTGCTCGGCACCATGGGCGCCGATCCCTTCGCCGGCATGGCGTGGATGCACATGCAGATCGCCGCCGGCTTCGCCCGCTGCGGCCACGACGTCATGTACGTCGAGACGACCTCGGCCTGGCCCTATGACGCCGCGCAGTGGCGGCGCGTCGACGACGCGGCCTACACGCTCGGCTACCTGGCGCGGGTGACGGAACGCTTCGGCCTCGGCGATCGCTGGGCCTACCGGCGCAGCTGGGGCGACGGCGCCTGGCTCGGCCCGCGGGCGAACGATGCCGCCGCCTGGCTGGGCGGCGCCGACCTCGTCTTCAACATCGCCGGCGCCACCGCCGTCGAGCGCGACGGCTTCGCCTGCCGGCGCCTGGTGCTGTTCGGCACCGACCCGGTGGCCGAGGAACTGATGTATGCCGCCGGCGACCCGCGCACGAGGGCGCACGTCGACGCCCACGACGACGTCGTCACCTACGGCGAGAACATCGGCACCCCGCGCTCGCCGCTGCCGCCGCTGCCGCGGCTGCGGGCGCGCACGCGCCAGCCGGTGATCATGGACCTGTGGGACGCCGGGCCGCCGGCGCGCGACGTCTTCACCACCGTGGGCAACTGGCGGCAGGACGGCGAGGATGCCGTCTGGCAGGGGCGGCCGCTGCGCTGGAGCAAGCACCACGAGTTCCTCAAGGTGATCGACGTTCCGCGCCGCGCCGGCCGCGCCGTGGAGCTGGCGACCAACCTCAGCAAGCCCGACGAGGCGCGCTCGGCCACCGACGCCTCGCGCGAGCAGGACCCGCACCAGATCCGCACCGCCGAGAGTCTCGACCGCGAGCACTGGCGGCTGCTGCAGGACGGAGGCTGGCAGCTCGCCGACGGGCCGGCGATGTCGCTCGACCCGTGGCCCTACCGCGACTACATCCGCGCCTCGCGCGGGGAGTTTACGGTGGCGCGCGAATTCAACGTCCTGCCGCGCAGCGGCTGGTTCAGCGAACGCAGCGCCTGCTATCTCGCCGCCGGCCGGCCGGTGGTGACCCAGGACACCGGCTTCTCCGACGTGCTTCCGACCGGCGAGGGCCTGTTCGCCTTCGACACCGCCGAGCAGGCGGTCGAGGCGATCCGCGCCATCGACGCCGACTACGGGCGCCACGCGCGCGCCGCGAAGGCCATCGCGCACGACTTCTTCCGCGCCGAAGTTGTGCTGCCGAAGCTGCTCGCGGACCTCGGAGCCTGAGCAGCTGCCGATGAAGCGGCTGATCGTCAACGCCGACGACTTCGGGCTTTCCGCCGCGGTCAACGCCGGCATCGTGCACGCGCACGAGCACGGCATCGTCAGCAGCGCCAGCCTGATGGTCAGGCAGCCGGCGGCGGAAGACGCCGCCGCCGCGGCCCGCCGCCTGCCGCGGCTCGGCGTCGGCCTGCATCTGGACCTGTGGGAGTCGGAGTTCCGCGACGGCCAGTGGGTGCTCCGTTACGCCTGGACCGAAGACGATGCGGCGGCGATCGAGCGCGAAGCGCAGGCGCAGCTGGCCGCCTTCCGCCGCCTGCTGGGACGCGACCCCGATCACCTCGACACGCACCAGCACGTGCACCGGCGCGAGCCTGCGGCGACCGTCGTCGGCCGCCTCGCGCGTGCCCTTGGCCTGCCGCTGCGCGGCGACGGCAGTGCCCGCTATGTCGGCGGCTTCTACGGCCAGGACGACGTCGGCGGGCCGTACCCGGAGGGCATCACCGTCGAGCGGCTGCTCGAGCTGCTCGACGCGCTCGAACCCGGCGTCACCGAACTGGGCTGCCATCCCGGCTGCATCGCCGACGGCGATGCGCTGGGCGGAACCGCCTACCGGAGCGAGCGGACCATCGAGTGCCGCACGCTGTGCGACGCCCGCGTGCTGGCGCGGCTGGCGCGCGGCGACATCGTGCTCGCCACCCATGCCGTGCGCCGCTGACCCTGGAGATCCATGGACGCTTCCCGCCGCCTGCGCATCCTCATGCTCGGCTACGTCGTGCGCGGCCCGCTGGCCGGCCCGACCTGGCATCACGTGCAGTACATGCTCGGCCTGCGCGAGCTCGGCCACGACGTCTGGTACTTCGAGGACAGCGGCGACTATCCGGGCTGCTACGACCCGGCGCGCGGGACCACCGACGGCGACGCCAGCTATGGTCTGGCCTACGTGGCGCGGGTCTTCGGGCGCCTCGGGCTCGGCGAGCGCTGGGCCTACCACGACGCGCTCGACGGCGCCGGCCGCTGGCACGGCCCGGCCGCCGACCGGGTGCGGCAGCTGTGCGCCAGCGCCGACCTGGTGATCAACGTCTCCGGGGTGAACCCGATGCGGCCGTGGTTCGAGCGCATCCCGCGCCGGGTGCTGATCGACACCGACCCGGTGTTCACGCAGGTCGACATCCTGCAGGATCCGGCGCAGCGCCGCTTCGCCGAGTCGCACAACGCCTTCTTCACCTTCGGCGAATGCTTCGGCCAGCCCGGCTGCGAGATGCCCGACGACGGCCTGCCGTGGCAGCCGACGCGCCAGCCGGTGGCGCTGCGGCAGTGGCAGCCAGCGCCGCCGCGGCCCGACGGCGGCTTCACGACGGTGATGCTGTGGGACAGCTACGACCGCCGCCAGTGGGCCGGCCGCACCTGGGGCATGAAGTCCGAAGAGATGGAGCGCGTGATGTCGATGCCGTCGCGCTGCGGCCGGCGTTTCGAACTCGCTGTCGGCGGCGGAACGGCGCCGAGCGAGCGGCTTCAGTCGCTCGGCTGGCGGCTGCGCAACCCGCTCGACTTCACCTGCGATCCATGGACCTACCAGCAGTTCATGCGCGACTCCAAGGCCGAGTTCAGCGTCGCCAAGCACGGCTACGTGGCGAGCGGCAGCGGCTGGTTCAGCGAACGCAGCACCGGCTACCTGGCGCTGGGCCGGCCGGTGGTCGTGCAGGACACCGGTTTCAGCCGCGTCCTGCCGACCGGCGACGGGCTGCTCACCTTCAGCGACGTCGACGAGGCGGTGGCCGCAGTGGCCGAAGTCGACCGCCGCTACGAACACCACTGCCGCGCCGCGCGCGCGCTCGTCGAGGCGCACTTCGACGCCCGCGACGTGCTGTCGCGGCTGCTCGAGGCCGCGATGGCGCCGGTCGCCGCCGGCACGGAGACGACGGCATGACCGACCGCCAGCAGGCCGACGCCGAGGCCCGGCAGTTCTTCGACCGGCTGTGGAGCGGGGGCGATCCATGGGACCTCGAGGCGAATCCGTTCGAGATCGCCAAGTACGACGCGCAGCTGTCGCTTCTCGACGGCGACCGCGGTCCGGGCCGGCAGTACGGTCGGGCGCTCGAGATCGGCTGCGCCGCCGGCGCCTTCACGCGCCGCCTGGCGCCGCGCTGCGCCCAGGTGGTCGGCGTCGACATCGCGCAGGCGGCGATCGACCTGGCGCGTGCGCGCACGAAGGCGCCGAACGTCGAATACCAGGTGGCCAACGTCATGGAGTGGCAGGACGGCCTCGCCGGCGACTGGGACCTCGTCGTCTGCGCCGAGACGATCGGCTACCTCGGCTGGCTCTATTCGTTCTTCGACGTCGCCTGGTTCGCGCACTGCGTGCACCAGGGCACGCGCCCGGGCGGCCGGCTGCTGCTCGCCAACACCTGCGGCGGCGTCGAGGACTACCTGCTGCGGCCATGGATCATCCGCACCTACCACGACCTGTTCCGCAACGCCGGCTTCGCCGTGATCGGCGAATCGATGTACCGCGGCCGCAAGAACGGCGTCGACATCGAGGCGATGCTCGGCCTGTACGAGCGGCCGGCGTGAACGGCCACAGTTCATCGTCGCGCGGCGCCGAATTCGGGCGCCGGCCGCCGCGCCGGCCGCAGGCGCAAGCGCGCACAAGCCGCGCCGACGCCGCCACATGGATCCGGACGTGAGCCGCGACATCTGCCTGCTCGCCGACACCATCGGCTTCATGAGCGGCGGCGGCCACTTCTGGGTCTACCTGAACTGGGCGCTCGGGCTGCGCGCCAACGGCTGTCGCGTGCACTGGCTGGAGCCGGTCCCCGACGGGATCGCCGACGACGAACTCGGGCAGCGGATCGAGACCCTGCGCGATCGCCTGGCGCCGTACGGACTCGACGATTCGATCGCCGTCGTCGCCTGGACCCGCGCCGAGCCGGAGACGCCGCCGCCGCCGCGCTGCGCCGCCTTCGGCGACGTCGCCGCCGCCGCCGCGCTGCTGATCAACTTCACCTACGCGATGCCGTCGTCGGTTCTGCGCCGCTTCCGTCGCACGGCGCTGGTCGACATCGACCCCGGCCTGACGCAGCTGTGGCTGGCGAACGGGCAGATGCGGATGGCGCCGCACTCGATCTACTTCACCACCGGAGAGACGGTCGGGCGCAGCGCCCTGATCCCGGACTGCGGCATCAGCTGGCACTACACGCCGCCCTGCGTGTCGCTCGACGCCTGGCCGCCGGCGCCGGCGCCCGCGGATGCGCCGTTTTCGACCGTCTCCGGCTGGCACGCCAACGAGTGGGTCAGCACGGCCGACGGCTTCTACCACAACGACAAGCGCAGCGGCTTCCTGCCCTTGCTCGACCTGCCCCGACGGACCCGGCAGCCGCTGGAACTGGCGCTGAACCTGAGCCGCCATGCCGACGGCGACGACGAGCGGCGCGAGCTCGAGTCGCGCGGCTGGCGCGTGCGCCATTCCTACGACGTCGCCGGCACGCCGGCCGACTACCAGCGCTACATCCAGGGCTCGCGCGGCGAGTTCAGCGCCGTGAAGCCGTCGTGCGTGCGTCTGAAGAACGCCTGGATCAGCGACCGGACGCTCTGCTATCTCGCCAGCGGCAAGCCGGCCGTCGTTCAGCACACCGGGCCGAGCCGGATCCTGCCGAACCGCGCCGGGCTGTTCCGCTTCGAGACGCCGGATCAGGCGGCGGCGATGCTGGAGGAGGTCGCCGGCGACTACGAACGCCAGTCGCGACTGGCGCGGGCGCTGGCGGCAGAGCACTTCGACGCGGCCCGCGTGACGCGGCGGGTTCTCGAACTCGCGTCGTAGCCGCGCGCCGGACATCGCCGGCCCGGGAGTCGGGCACGGCGGCCATCGGCGGTCGGACCGCCCCGGCAATGCGAGTCGGTTACGGCCTCCGCGCCGCCTCGTCCGGAGCGCGCCGGCAACTCGATCCGCCCGGCGCCGCAGGACGGACCTGCCGGATGGTTCCGTGCCTGCCGGCGCGAAGGCGCCGGCAACGCGCCTCAGCGCATCGCGTTCAGCTCCTCGCGCGCCTTGGCCAGCCGCTGCTCGGCCGCGGTCACCGCCTGTTCGAGTTTGGCGATGCGCTGCTCGTAGGCGGGCGAAAGGCGCGTGCCGCCGCGGGCAGTGCCGGTGCGCTCGCCCGGCTGCGGTTCGCGGCCGCCCTGCAGCTGCTGTCGCGCTGACTCCAGTTCCGCTTCGGCCGCCTGCACGGCGGCGAAGGCCTGCTCCAGCTGCGTCGAGCGATCGCGCGTGCGCTCCTGCGTTGCCGCCGCCTGCTCCTGAAGGGCTCGCACCTGCGCCTCGCGATCGGGCGGCGGGGGCGCCGGCGCCGCGGGCGGCGGTACCTCGCGTTCGGACTCGATCTTCGCTCCCGGCGGCGGCTTGTCGGTGAACAGGATCCGCCCATCGGGCATGCGCACCCTGTAGATCCGATCCTGGGCAGCGGCGCTGCCGAGCATGCCGATGAGGATGGCTACGAGAAGGAGACGCATGGTC
>CAYLZU010000064.1:0-12557 GCA_964388005.1 uncultured Burkholderiaceae bacterium | reverse complement strand
GAATCAGCATCGACAATTCCGTCGCCAGCAGCGACTCTCGCCCGCTCGCCATCGTGATCAGCGAAGGCGGCGGCATCCGCATGTGCGACCCGCGCGTGAGCGCGGACTCCGACCCTCGCGCCTGCTAGGGGGTCGCGATGCTCCCGGTGCGCCAACCTGCCCGCCGGGGCGGGACGCCGCCTTCGCGGCGGCGACTCGCCGGCAGCGCCCTGCTCGAGGCGGTCGTCGCGATGCTGGTTTTCGGCACCGGGCTCCTGGCGCTGGTCGGGCTGCAGGCACGGCTGCTCACGGCGCAGTCCGACGGCAAGTTCCGCGCCGATGCGGCTTACCTCGCGTCGGAACTGGTCGGCACGATGTGGGCCGACGTGCCGAACGCGGCCAGCTACGCCACGGCGCAGTGCGCCTCCTACTCCCGCTGCAAGGACTGGATCGCCAAGGTCGCTGCGACCCTGCCGTCGGGCAGTGCCACCGTCGAGATCGACAACGGCATGTTGACGGTGACGCTGACCTGGACGCCGCCGAACTACGGCACCCACAGCTATACGGCGTCGACCGCGATCCGCATCTGAACTCGGACTTGGCGCCTGTCCCGGACCGTCATGATCCAGCCCCGTCCTGCCGCCGCTGCCCGCGGTTGCCACGCGGGCTTCACGCTGATCGAGTTGATGATCGGCATAGCCATCGGCCTGGTGACAACGCTGATCGTCGCCAATGTCCTGCTTCTCGCCGAGGCGCAGCCGCGCTCGATCAGCGCCGGCAGTGACGCTCAGGTCAACGGCGCGCTGTCGCTGTACACGATCCAGCGCGACGTGCAGATGGCCGGTTACGGCGTCGCGGCGTCGCCGGACGGTCTGGGCTGCGAGATCCGGGCGCAGCGCAACGGCACCAGTTTCACCTGGACGCTGGCGCCGGTGCTGATCACGGACGGCGCCGACGGGGCGCCGGATGCGATCACCGTGCTGTCGAGCGCGACCGACCGCTATGCGGCGCCGCTGCGGGTCATCGCCGACCATCCGAACTCGGGGTCGAGCTTCCTCGTCAACACGACCATGGGAGTCGGCGAGGGCGACCTGATGGTCGCGGTGCCGCCGGCCGTCGACGCCGGCAACTGGTGCACCGTGTTCAACGTCACCGCGCTCGGCAACAACGGGGTGCTGGGCCAGCCGCAGAACCAGCTGCACCACGGCACGGGGGAGACCGGGCCGTGGAACCAGGGGGGCGGCAGCAGTATCTTCCCCGCCGCCGGGTATCCGGCCGGCAGCTACCTGCTGAACCTCGGACGGCTGATCAACCGAACCTACGCCGTCACCGCCAACGGCGCGCTGCGGCTGACCTCGTTCAACACCGCCGTCGGCGGCACCGAAGCGCGCGAGATCTTCCCCGGCATCGTCAATCTGCAGGCGTACTACGGACTCGACACCGACGATGACGGCGTGATCGACCGCTACACCGCCGTGACCCCGGCCAGCAACGATGGGTGGCGCCGGCTGGTCACGGTCCGCATCGCCATCGTCGCCCGCAGCGCGCAGTTCGAGAAGGAGGCCGTGACCCACGCCGATCCGGTGTGGGACGTCGGCACCGCGGTGACGGTCGACGGAGCGACCGACTGCGGCAGCAGCAAGTGCGTCACGCTCAAGGTCGGCCACGTCGGCGACTGGAGGCGCTATCGGTACAGGGTCTACGACGTCGTCGTGCCCCTGCGCAACATGCTGTGGCACTCATGATGCGGCCGGCCGCGCGCATGTGTTCCACGCCGGTCAACGAGGCGGCGCCACCGCGCCGCCAGGCCGGCAGTTCGCTGCTGTTCGCGCTCATCGCCCTGGTCCTGCTGGCGCTGGCCGCGGTCGGGCTGACCCGATCGGTGAACACCGGCGCCCTGATCATCGGCAATCTCGCCTTCAAGCAGGAGGTGGCGCTGGCCGGCGACCGGGCGGCGGAAGCGGCGATTGCCTGGATCGAGGCGAACAGCGGCGGCACCGTGCTGCTGGCCGATGCCCAGGCCTCGGGCTACTACTCAACCAGCCTCGACGCGCTCGACCCGACCGGCAGGCTGACGACGGTGGCCTCGCGCGCCGTGGTCGACTGGGACGAGGACGGCTGCGCCGCGGCGGGCGGCTCGTTTTCGAGCTGCATCACGCCATCGCCGGAGATCAACGTCAACGGCAACCGTTCGCGCTACGTGATCACGCGCCTGTGCGCGGCGGCGGGAGATCCGAATGCCAGCGGCAACTCCTGCATGTCGCCGCTGATCGTCTCCGGGCCCGACGACCTGAACCGCGCCGGCTACGACTACGCCAAACCCACGAGCCTCGGCGACACGACCACGGCGCCGCTGTACCGGATCGTCGTGCGCACCGTCGGTGCACGGGGCACCACGGGCTTCACCGAAGCCATCGTGCACATGTGAGTCATCCGCATCGTCGAACCGCGTGGAGAACGCCATGCCAAGCCGCAAGCCGTCGTCGACCCGAACCGCGCTCGCCGCCGCATCCGCCTTCGGCCTGAGTGTCGGCATCGCGCTCGCCGCACCGGCCGACATCGGCAACGTGCCGCCGGCGACGGCGGGGTCGTCGGTGCGGACCAACCTGATGCTGATCCTGGACGACTCGTCGAGCATGGACCGGGACTCCATGCCGGACAACGTCGAGGGTTCCGGCCTGTGCTTCGGCTACTCGCCCGTGAACCGGATCTTCTACGACCCCGATACCACCTACACCGTGCCGCCGCAGGCAACCGGACTGCCGCTCGCAACGCCGGTGTGGCCGAACGCCTACGCCGACGGTTACGCCGCCTCGCCGGTGACGCGCAACCTGAGTACGACTCCGCGCTGGAACGCGGCCAGCGACAGCAACTCGACGCGAGATTTCTACTACGTGGTCGCGGTCTCCAGCGGCGGCACGGTCGTCAACTGCCCCGACGGCCAAAGCTATCGGCTGTCGCGGGTGACGACGCTGCCGGCCGCGGAGCGGGAAAACTACCTGATCTGGTACTCCTACTATCGGACCCGGCTGCTGGCGACCCGAGGCGCGGTCGGTACCGTGATGGCCCGCATCGACGCCAGCCGGTTCCGGGTCGGCCTGTCGGCGATCAGCGATACCGGCACCGACGACGGCAGCAACAAGTTCCTCAATGTCCGCGATTTCGACGCCACCTCGCCCGATAACCAGAAGCAGCTCTTCTTCTCGCGCCTGTACTCGATCAACGACGGCGGCCAGACGCTGTACACGCCGCTGCGCCCGGCGCTGGAAAAGGTCGGCAAGTACTTCGCCAACCGGCAGATGACGGGCGGGGCGCTGCCTGCCGGGCGCGATCCGGTGCAGTACTCGTGCCAGCGCAACTTCGCCCTGCTCACCACCGACGGCTACTGGAACACCACGCACGAGACCAACTACCGCAGTCCGTACACCCCGACCCGGCTCGACGGCTCGACCGCGATCGGCAATGTCGACAACGCGGCCAACAACACGCCGCGGCCGATGCTCGACGACGGCCGCAACCAGAGCGGCAACTGGGTCACCGGCGGCGCCGGTGTGGCCAACACGCTGGCCGACATCGCCATGTACTTCTACGACACTGACCTGCGGACGCCGGAACTGGGCAACTGCACCGGAGCGGTCGCCAACGAGAACGTCTGCGTCAACAACCTCCGGTCCAGCGGCGCCGACGCCGCAAGCCACCAGCACCTGTCGCTGTTCACGATGGGGCTCGGCGTCGCGGGCCGGCTGGCCTACCGGCCGGACTACGACACGGCGACGACGGGCGACTTCCACGCCATCCGCCAGGGCACGCGGGCCTGGCCGAACCCGAACCCGTCCAGCAGCAGTTCGACCGTGGTCGAGCGCATCGACGACCTCTGGCACGCGGCGGTCAACGGCCGCGGCCGCTACTACGCCGCCAGCAAGCCGTCGGACATCGTCGACTCGCTGACCGCCGCCCTGCAGTCGATCCAGAGCGTCAGCGGCGCCGGCGCCGCGGCGGCCACGAGCACGCTGCAGCCCGTCACCGGAGACAACGCCGTCTATCTCGGCATGTACACGACGGTGCTGTGGGAAGGCAACATCAAGGCGCTGTCGATCGACCCCGGCACCGGCGCGGTGTCGACGACGCCGGCGTGGGAAGCGAAGACGACGCTCGCCGCCCAGGTCGGCGTGACCACCGATACGCGCAACATCTACTTCTTCGATGCATCGGCGGCGAACAAGCTGGCCAGCTTCACCTTCGCCAATCTGAACAGCGCCGGCAAGGGCGCCCACTTCCAGAACGTCTGCTCGATGGCGCAGCCGCTGTCGCAGTGTCCGGCGATCGCCGCTCTCGGCGCCACGGAACTGGCCAACGCCAACAGCGGCACCAACATGGTCAACTACCTGCGCGGGCGCAGGGCATTCGAGGACATCGCCAGCAACAGCGACGACGCGCGCCTCTTCCGCGGCCGCAACACGCCTCTCGGCGACCTGGTCAACGCCGCTCCGGTGTATGTGAAGAAGCCGCCGTTCAAGTACGCCGACGCCGGCTACGCCGAGTTCGCCGCCGCCAACGCCGGCCGCACCGGGGTCGTCTATGCCGCCGCCAACGACGGCATGCTGCATGCCTTCAACGCCCAGACCGGGCAGGAACTGTGGGCCTTCGTGCCGAGCGCGGTCATGCCCAACCTGTACCGCCTCGCCGACAGGAACTACGCCACCTCGCACCGCTACTTCGTCGACGGCACGCCGGTGGTCGGCGACGTGTACGACGGCACGAGCTGGAGAACGATCCTGGTCGGCGGACTCGGCGGCGGCGGCCGCGCCTACTATGCGCTGGACGTGACCAACCCCGCCAGTCCGAAGGCGCTGTGGGAGTTCTCCAGCAGCGACGACTCCGATCTCGGCCTTGCCTTCGGCAATCCGGTGATCGCCAAGAACAAGGCCGGGACCTGGATCGTCGCCTTCGGCTCCGGCTACAACAACGTGAGCCCGGGCAGCGGCAACGGCTTCCTGTTCGTGCGCAACGCCGTCACCGGCGCCGCGATCGCCAAGATCCCCACCTACACCACCGGCTCGACGCCGGCCGGCACCACCGCCACGCCGAGCAACTTCGGCAAGATCAGTCCGTGGGTGAACGGCGAGACGAACAACACCGCCCAGCGCTTCTACGGCGGCGACATGCTGGGCAACATCTGGCGCATCGACTTCGACGACAACATCGCGCCGAGCGGCAACGAGGCGGTGCTGCTGGCGCGGGCGCAGACGCCTTCCGGCGATCCGCAGCCGATCACGGTGCGGCCGCAGCTCACCGAGCTGCCCAACAGCGGCGCCAAGCTGGTCACCGTCGCCACCGGACGCCTGCTAGGCGCCTCCGACGTCGCCGACAACTCGGTGCAGTCGCTTTACGTGTTCAAGGACACGCTCGGCGCCGGCGCCGGGGTCCTGCGCAGCAACGGCGACATGGTCGAGCAGACCCTCGCGAGCGTGACCGTCAACGGCCGCAACACCCGCCGCGTGTCGTCACTGAATCCGGTCAGCTGGGCCTCGAAGCTCGGCTGGTACGTCGACTTCGACCTGGTCGCCGGCGAGCGCGTCAACGTCGAGACGATCCAGGTCGGCAACCTGCTCGCGGTCGCCAGCAACATCCCGACCTCATCGGTGTGTTCCCCCGGGGGGCAGTCGTGGATGACCTTCTTCAACATCAGCAGCGGCGATGTCAGCGACGCCGTCTACGGCGACGCGATGGCGGCGGGCATGAACGTGGTCAAGCTGGCCACGGGGCTGAAACTCATCCGCTGGAGCATCCACGGCGAACCCGACGTGCACAGCCCGGGGACCGGCCTCGGCTCTCCGCTCGGCGACCTTCGCCGCATCTCCTGGCGGGAACTCGTCTTCTGAGCCCGCCGGACCGCCCCAGGGACGAAGCCTCCGGGCGTCAGCGAGAAGGAAGCCGGACCTTACCGGCGCCCTCGCGCCTCGCGGCTGGAGGTCGCGGCGGCGGCGTCAGTAGAACACCGTCAGCACGCCGGTGTAGCCGTAAAGGCTGCGGCCGCTGATCTCGCCGTTGGCGTAGAAACCGGCGAGCGGCACGTCGCCGAGCTGCTGCGCGATCAGCCGCAGTTCCTCGTGCTGTTCGCCGAACAGGTGGGTGCCGCGGCCGACGCAGGAGACGTAGATCGCGCCCCTTGCCGCCACCGGCCGCCGGCGCCGTTCGCTCTGCTCGTGCAGGTGCTCGCGGATCTCGGCGCAGATGCGGGTCAGGTCCTTGCGCGCGGCGGTCTCGTCGCGGACGCAGAAGCGCACCGTCTGGCCGGCTTCGACCGGCGCGCCGACGGCCACCGCGCCGCGCGCCGGGTCGACGCCGACCACCGGCCGCACCAGGTAGTCGTTGCGCAGCCGGCCCTCGCCCGGCTGCAGCGGGTCCTGCTCGATGCCGACGAACAGCAGCCCGCGCCGGCCGAGCACCTTCAGCTGCGCCAGCGCCTCGCGGGTGCGCTCGGCCGAGCCAGGGGCGCCGACCTTCTCGACGATGCCGGCGTCCTGCAGCAGGACGTCGAAGGCGCGCTCGCCGTCGAGCGTGCCGATCAGGTTGTCTTCGCCGGCGGTGATCCTGCGCCTGCGGCTGCCGGGCAGCGGGTGGCAGCCCTGGGTCACGCGCGACACCAGCGGCACATCCTCGGCGAACACCACCCCCGACAGCCCGCCGCGCAGCACCCGGTCGGCGATCGTCAGCGGCGGCTCGCGGCCGCTGGCGAGGCCGCCGAACAGGTGGCCGCTGTCGACCTTGTTCGCCATGTCCTCGATCAGGCCGGCCAGGTGCGGCGCCTCGGGATCGGCGTGCACCAGGGCGGTGAAGGCGGCGCGGGCGGCGCGCTCGGTGCGCGTGCCGCGCGCCGGCGGCCGCTGGGTGCCGGAGAAGACGTTGACGCTGCCGGGCGCGAAGCGGCCGAGCAGGATCGACAGCGCCGGCTCGTCGACGTACTCGATGCCGCCGGCGCAGATCGCCGATGCGCTGGCGCCGACCCAGTTGGCCACCCCGGTCCGCGACTTCAGCAGCGCCAGGATCGTGCTTGCCTGCCCTGCCAGGCCTTCGGTCAGGTAGACGAAGCCGAGGTTGGCGCCGCGCTGCGCCGGATCGCCGGCCGCCCGCGCGGCGAGCTGAGCCAGGCACAGATCGACGGCCGTGCCGCCGTCCGGGTGCGCGGCGTGGGCGCTGCGAAAGCGCATCTGCGGTCAGTCCGGCTTTGCCTGACGCCGCCTGCGCTTGCGGGCGCCGGCCTTGGCCGCTGGCGCAGGCTTCGTGCCCGCTTTCGCCGTCGCCGCTTCCTTTGCCGCGGCCTGCGCCTCGGCGGCGGCGGTGGCGGCGATCTTGGTGAACTGCTCCTGCAGCGTATTCCACCATGCCGTCGGGTTCAGCGGCAACGCCGCCGCGGTGCTGGAGGCGGCGGCACGCGCCCCCCGCGGCCTGCGCGCCGCCTTCGACGGCGGCGGCGCCGCGGCGGGCGCCACCGCCGCCGGCGGCGGCATCGGGAGGCCCGCCGCCGCTGGATGCCCGGCGGGATAGGGCCAGTTCTCGCTCGCCGCCGCGGCCGGATGCTGCGCCGCGCCGGCCGACAGCATGGCGCCGCCGAAGGACTTGAGCGTGGCGATGGTGTTGCGCTGGACCTCCAGGCTCTGCACCGTCGTGCGCAGCATGCTCAGGTTCAGGTTCAGCCACTGCTCGACGGCGCGCAGGTCGGTGATGCGTTTGTCGAGTTCCTCGACGTCGAGCGTCGGCGCGATCATCGACGGCAGCGTCTGCGGCAGCCGGGTGGCGAACTGCGCCATGCTCGACGGCGACGGCAGCATCGGCAGCCCGGTCACTCCCCAGACCCTCTTCACCAGATCGAACCCTTCGGCAACACCTGGAAAGGGCAGTGCCCCGGACTTGCTCTTGCCGGCCATCGTGACCTCCGCGTTCACTCGTGTGCCCGTCCGGTGCAGTATCGCACTGCCCGCGCAGGCCGCGCGGCGGGCCGTGCGCGATCAGCCGCGGCGCCGCGCCGGCGCCGCCACCTTCTGTTCGATGGCGCCGAAGATCGAGCCGCCGTCGGCGTCGAACATCTCGATGCGGACCGTGTCGCCGAACTTCATGAACGGCGTCGACGGCTTGCCCTCCGCGATCATTTCCAGCGCCCGCTTCTCGGCGATGCACGAATAGCCCTTCGCCGGATCCCTGTTGCTGACCGTGCCCGAGCCGACGATGCTGCCGGCGCGGGCGTTGCGCGTCCTGGCGAGGTGGGCGATCAGCTGCGGGAAGTCGAACACCATGTCGACGCCGGCCTCGGCGGCGCCGACCTGCTCGCCGTTCCAGTGCACGATCAGCGGCCGGTGCAGGCGGCGGCCGTCCCAGGCGGCGCCGATTTCGTCGGGCGTCACCGCCACCGGAGAGAACGCCGTCGCCGGCTTGCTCTGGAAGAAGCCGAAGCCCTTGGCCAGTTCGGCCGGGATCAGGTTGCGCAGCGAGACGTCGTTGGCCAGCATCAGCAGGCGGATGTGCGCGGCCGCCTGTTCCGGCGTCGTTCCCATCGGCACGTCGTCGGTGACCACCGCCACCTCGGCCTCGAAATCGATGCCGTAGTCCTCGCTCGGACAGACAATGTCGTCGCACGGCCCCAGCAGGTCGTCGGAGCCGCCCTGGTACATCAGCGGATCGGTCCAGAACGACGCCGGCATCTCGGCGCCGCGCGCCTTGCGCACCAGTTCGACATGGTTGACATAGGCCGAGCCGTCGGCCCACTGGTAGGCGCGCGGCAGCGGCGCCATGCACTGCCGCGGATCGAAGGCGAAGGCGTGCCGCGCCCGGCCTTCGTTCAGCGTCTGGTACAGGTCGGCAAGCTGCGGCGCGATGAAGCCCCAGTCGTCGAGCGCCATCTGCAGCCGGCCGGCGATGCCGCTGGCCAGGTGCGCCGTGGCCAGGTCGCGCGAGACCACGATCAGCTGGCCATCGCGGGAGCCGTCGCACAGGGTCGCAAGTTTCATCTCCGGACTCGCCTTAAGGATCGCTTGTATCTTAGCGATGCCCGACCAGCCGCCGGCGGCGACAGGCGGCCATAGCGTGGTCGGCGCGCCGCCGGCGCCGCGCGTTGCATGGTTGCTGGCCCTGCGATGTCCACCCTGACCTTCGACATCCGCCAACGCTCCGTCCCCTGGCGCGCCTTGCTGGTGCTGGTGGTGACGCTGCTGGCTCATGCACTGCTGCTGCAACGGATCAACCGCGACATGACCGTCTTCGGGTCGCTCCCGGACGAAGCCGCTCCCATCGCCGCCCGCCTGCTGCCGCCGCCGATGCCGCAGCCGCCCCCACCGGCGCGCCCGGTGCCGCCGCCGCGCCGGGCGCCGGTGCGGCCGAAGCCGCCGCCCGTTGCCGAAGCGCCGGCGGTGATCGAGGTCCCGCCGCCGGCGGCTGAGGTCGCGCCGCCGGCGACCGAAGAGCCGCGCGTGACGCCGCCGGCGGAGTCGGCCGACGCCCGCCCTGAGCCGGAGGTCGGGATCGAAGAGCGGCCGCCGGCCGTCGCCGAGCCGGAGCCGGTCCTGGCCGCCGGCGAAATGCTGCAGTTCGCCCTCGGCAACCTGGAGCAGCAGCGCGCGGCGATGCCGAACGAGGCTCGCTACTTCTATCGCACGACCAACTCCGAACTGCGCATCGCCACCGGGACCACGGTCGTCGACTGGCGCCTCAACGACGAAGGCCGCTACGAGCTTCGCCTGGCGACGACGGCGGTCGGGATCACGGTGTTGGAACTGGTGTCGCAGGGGTACCTGCGGCCGTTCGGCCTGGCGCCGGACCGGTATGTCGAGACGCGGACGCGGCGCGGGGCCGAGTCGGCGCACTTCGACTGGGAGGGCCGCCGCATCACCTTCAGCGGCCGACCGCATGAACGCGCGCTCGCCGAGGGCATTCAGGATCGAGTGTCGTTCCAGATCCAGCTGATGCTGCTGGGCCAGGCGCAGCCGGAGTGGTTCGATGAGGGCCGGCAGATCGTGATATGGATGGCCGGCCGCGACGATCTGCTGGCCTATCGCTTCCGTTCCGCCGGCCGCGATCAGGCCGCAACCGGCATCGGCGTGCTCGACGCGGTGCGGCTCGAACGCCTGGTCGCGCCGGGCGAGGCGCGGATCGATGTCTGGCTGGTGCCGAGACTGGGTTGGCTGCCGGTCAGGCTGCGCTTCACCGACAGGCTCGGCCGCGTCACCGAAAGCGTGCTGGAGTCGATCCCGAAATCATGAACATGGTCCTGCGCTTCGCCGCTTTCGGCGCGACGGCGGCGCTGCTGCGGGCCGCCTCGGGCGCCGACCTGCGGTGCGGCCCCGGCGCCGCGCTCGACGCCTCGATCCGCCTCGAGTACGCGGTCACCGCCAGCAGGTCGCCGCTGACGCTGTCCGGCGACGGAGTCGTCACCTACCAGCGCGGCGGCGATCGCTACGCCATGACGTCGTCGTTGCGGGCGGCCGGCATCTTCGACGCCCAGCAGCGGTCGGAGGGCGCCGTCGTCGGCGGCGGCCTGGTGCCGCACACGTTTTCGCACCGCGGCGGCAACCGGCCGCCGCTCGCCGTCGAGTTCGACTGGCAGGCGGGCCGGGTGACCTTCAGCCCGGGCGGCGCGACCGAACCCGCGCGGCAGCGGATGCAGGACCGGCTGAGCCTGCTGCTGCAACTGCCGTGGCTGGTGCGCGCGGACCCGGAGGCGGACCGCTTCGAGCTGCCCGTCGCGGGCCACCGGCGCACGTTCACGTACAGCTTCGTCTCCCGCGGCCCGGAAACGATCGACCTTCCGGCCGGCCGCTTCGAAACGATCCGCTTCGAGCGGCATCCCGAGCACGGCGATGAGCTGCTCGAGGTCTGGCTGGCGCCGCGGCTGTGCTCGCTTCCGGTCCGCATCCGCTTCACCGGCGACAGCGGGCTGGTCGTCGATCAACGGCTGCGGTCGGCGAGTCCCATCCCGCCCTGAACCCGGCGGGCCGCTCCCGTCGGCGCGGTCAATCGACCTTCAGCCCGGCGAGCTTCGTCTGCGGCGGCGGGTACGACGGGGCCAGACGGCGCAGGGTCTCGAGCAGGATCTCGGTCACCATCAGATTGCGGTGCGTCTTGCTGTCGGACGGCACGACGTACCAGGGCGCGTGCTCGCTGGCGGTCCTGCCGAGCAGTTCCTCGTACGCGTCCTGGTAGCCGTCCCAGAGCTTGCGCTCCTCGAGGTCCTGCGGATTGAACTTCCACTGCTTCTCCGGATCGTCGATCCGTTCCTGCAGCCGCTGCCGCTGCTCGTCCCTGCTGATGTGCAGGAAGCACTTGATGACGGTCGTGCCGGTCTCCACAAGCAGCCGCTCGAACTCGACGATGTGCGCGAAGCGGCGCCGGCGCTCGGCGGCATCGATCCAGCCGCGCACGTACTCGATCAGCACCGCCTCGTAGTGCGAGCGGTTGAAGATGACGATCTCGCCGCGTCCCGGCACGTCGCGATGATGCCGCCAGAGGAAGTCGCGGTCCTTCTCCGGCTCGGTCGGCGCGCGGTAGGACACCGCGCGCACGCCGAGCGGATCGACCGCCTGGAACACCGCCCGGATCGTGCCGTCCTTGCCGCTGGTGTCCATGCCCTGCAGGACGAGCAGCAGCTTGTCCCTGCGCAGCGCGTAGAAACGGTCTTGGACCGTGGCCAGTTCCGCCGCGAGCTCGGCCGTCCGGGCCTTGTTCGCCGCCTTGTCGCCGACCGAAAACGGCTTGGCGGCGGCATCGAAGCGGGCGAGCTGGACCTTGCCCGGTGCGCTGATCCGGTACTGCTTCAGTGCGTTGGCCATTGGTGATGCCTCCACGCGCGGGTCCGCAGGCTTCGATCGGCGCAGCTTAGCCGGGGTCTCGAACGGGACCGCGATTTCGGGAAACCACTGATGTCCCGGCGGTTTGCCCGAGGTGTCGATACGGTCTTGCCGCAGCGCCGGGTTGTTCGATTTGTTGCACCGGAATACCATTTGTGGCGCGGACTACCGGCTGCTGTGACGGCCGGCGTCGGCAGGGGACCCGCCGGATCCGTCCGGCGGATAACGATGTTCAAGGAGACTTCATGAACGCACCCATGAGTCGCCGCCAGTTCTTCAGGATCTGCGCGGCGGGAATGGGCTCGTCCTCGGTCGTCGGTCTCGGGCTCTCGCCCGGGGCGGCACTGGCCGAGGTTCGCGCCTACAAGCTGGCCCGCACGACCGAGACCCGCGGCATGTGCCCGTACTGCTCGGTCAGCTGCGGCGTGATCATGTACTCGCGCGGCGACCTGGCGAAGAACGTCAAGAACCGCATCATCTACATCGACGGCGACCCCGACAACCCGGTCAACCGCGGCACGCTGTGCCCCAAGGGCGCGGCGCTGCTCGACATGGTGCACTCGCCGAACCGGCTGCTGCACCCCGAAGTGCGCGAACCGGGCACCAAGGAGTGGAAGCGCATCTCCTGGGACGAGGCGTTCAACCGCATCGTCAAGCACATGAAGGCCGACCGCGACGCCAACTTCGTCGAGAAGAACGACAAGGGCGTCACGGTCAACCGCTGGCCGAGCACCTCGATGC